>NZ_JH636049.1:4506671-4752134 GCF_000258175.1 Saccharomonospora xinjiangensis XJ-54
ACCGAGGTCCCGGTGACCGCGTGTGGCCCCACCGGGCTGCCGGTGTCCACCCGCTACGCGCGCCGGGGCGAGGTGGCGGTCGTGGAACTGGCGGACGTGTCGGGTCTCGGCCGCCTCCCCGGCGGGCGCCGGGACCCGATGCGGGCCACGAGCCGGGGCACCGGTGAGGTCGTCGCGGCGGCCGTCGCGGCGGGGTGCCGCGAGATCGTCCTCGGGGTGGGGGGTAGCGCCTCCACCGACGGGGGCGCCGGGCTCCTTCGCGCTCTCGGGGCGCGACTGCTCGACGCCGAGGGCGCTCAGGTCGCCGACGGCGGTGCGGCGCTCGCGGACGTGGCGACGGTCGAGCTCGGCGGGCTCCGCGCGACGCTGCGCGGAGTCTCGCTGACGCTCGCCTCCGATGTGGACAATCCGCTGACCGGGCCGTACGGGGCTGCCGCCGTGTACGCGCCGCAGAAGGGCGCGACAGCCGCGC
The DNA here is from genome assembly GCF_000258175.1 of Saccharomonospora xinjiangensis XJ-54. Classification (NCBI taxonomy): domain Bacteria; kingdom Bacillati; phylum Actinomycetota; class Actinomycetes; order Pseudonocardiales; family Pseudonocardiaceae; genus Saccharomonospora; species Saccharomonospora xinjiangensis. The sequence continues at coordinate 4,507,144 of NZ_JH636049.1, forward strand.
AGGTGGCCCGGCTGGACGCCGCGCTCTCCCGCTGGGCCGACGTGGTGGCCGCGGAGACGGGGCGGGACCTGCGGGCCGCGCAGGGAGCGGGCGCGGCAGGAGGGGTGGGGTTCGCCTGCCTCGCTCTGCTCGGCGCGAGCGTGCGGCCGGGCATCGAGCTGGTCCTCGACCTCGCCGGGTTCGCCAGGCACCTCGCGGAGGCGGATCTCGTCGTGACCGGCGAGGGCGCTCTCGACGCGCAGACCCTGCACGGGAAGGCGCCGGTGGGGGTGGCGCGTGCGGCCAGGGCCGCCGGGATTGACGTGGTGGCTGTGTGCGGGGTGAACACGCTGCCCGAGGACTCGCTCAGGGCGGTGGGGATCGGCACGACCTACTCGCTGGCCGACCTCGAACCCGATCTCTCCGTCTGTTTCAGGGAGGGCGGAAGGCTGCTGCGGTCGCTCGGGGAACGCATCGCGGCCGAGCACCTGGCCGGACGGCCGGCGAGAACACGGTGATCGGTGAAGGAAGGACCGGGACACGGGCCCGGCGACGACGGAAGGGACACAGCATGACCGGCCGCGATCTGGTGATCCGCGCCCGCCGGATGGTGAGCGCGGACGGAGAAGGAGCCGTCGCCGTGGTCGTCCACGGCGACGAGATCGTCGGCGTCGAGCCCTTCGACGCCGAGGTGCCCGGCGCGGAGGAGGTGCGGTTGGCCGACGACGAGGTCCTGCTGCCGGGGCTCGTGGACTCCCACGTCCACGTGAACGACCCGGGGCGGGCCGAGTGGGAGGGTTTCCCGAGTGCCACCAGGGCGGCGGTCGCCGGAGGGGTGACGACCCTGGTGGACATGCCGCTCAACAGCATCCCGCCCACCGTTGACGTCCCCGCGTTGGAGGTCAAGCTCGCAGCGGCTGCGGACCGGGTCTACCTGGACGTCGGCTTCTGGGGCGGGGCGGTGCCGGGCAACCTCGCCTGCCTGCGTCCACTGCACGACGCGGGTGTGTTCGGGTTCAAGTGCTTCCTGCTGCACTCGGGGGTGGACGAGTTCGGGCACCTCGACACCGGCCAGGTGGAGGCGGCGATGCGGGAACTCGCCACGTTCGACGGGTTGCTGATCGTCCACGCCGAGGACCACGAGGCCATCGCTGGGGCGCCCGCCTGCTCGGGCACGGACTACCGGGGTTTCCTCGACTCGCGACCGGGGGAGGCGGAGAACCGCGCGGTGCGCACGGTGGTGGAACTGGCCCGGCGCACCGGCTGCCGCGTCCACATCCTGCACGTGTCGAGCGCGGGCGCCGTCCCGATCATCGCGGAGGCGCGGGCAGGCGGGGTGCGGGTCACCGCGGAGACGTGCCCGCACTATCTCGCGCTGGTCGCCGAGGAGATCCCCGACGGGGCGACGGAGTACAAGTGCTGCCCGCCGATCCGCGAGCGCGCGAACCGGGATCGGTTGTGGGAGGCGCTGGGGGAGGGGGTCATCGATCTCGTCGTCAGTGACCACTCGCCGAGCACCCCCGACCTCAAGCACCTCGACACGGGAGACTTCGGTACCGCGTGGGGCGGGATCTCGTCGTTGCAGCTCGGGCTTTCCGTGGTGTGGACGGAGGCGCGGGCGCGCGGGTTCGGCCTCGCCGATGTGGTGCGGTGGATGGCGCAGGCACCCTCGGAGCTGGCGGGACTGCGCCGCAAGGGCCGCATCGCGCCGGGCTACGACGCCGATCTCTGTGTCTTCGCGCCCGAGGAGGAGTTCGTCGTCGCCGCGCGGAACCTGTACCACCGCAACGCCATCACCCCGTACGACGGTCGCAGGCTCAAGGGGGTGGTGCGCCGCACGTGGCTGCGGGGTGCACCGGTCGATCTCGACGCCGCACCGAGGGGTCGCCTGCTGGTCCGCGGCGACGACTGATCCCGCATCCGACAACGATGGGAGAGAACACCGTGAATGGCCGCTACTACACGCCGGAGGGCGGGCTTCCGCCGCAGACCGGTCTCACCACCGACCGTGCCGTGTTCACCGACGCCTACGCGGTGATCCCGCGCGGCACGATGACCGACATCGTGACGAGCTACCTGCCGTTCTGGGAGGGAACCCGGCTGTGGGTGCTCGCGAGGCCCCTGTCCGGTTTCGCGGAGACCTTCTCGCAGTACCTCGTCGAGGTCGCGCCGGGTGGCGGTTCGGATCGTCCCGAGCTGGACGCCGGGGCCGAGGCCGTGCTGTTCGTGGTGGGTGGTGAGCTCGCGCTGACCATCGAGGGCCGGGAGCACGTCCTCGGTGAGGGCGGGTATGCGTTCCTGCCGCCCGGTCTGGTGTGGACGTTGCGCAACCGGGGTGCCGACCCTGCCCGGTTCCACTGGATTCGCAAGGCGTACGAGCGGGTGGACGGTGTCGAGACGCCGCAGTCGTTCGTCACCAACGAGCGGGACGTCGAGCCGGTCGCGATGCCGGGCACGGACGGCGCGTGGGCCACCACCCGGTTCGTCGATCCCGCGGACGTCCGCCACGACATGCACGTCAACATCGTGACGTTCGAGCCGGGCGGCTCCATCCCGTTCCCCGAGACGCACGTGATGGAGCACGGCCTGTACGTGCTGGAGGGCAAGGGCGTCTACCTGCTCAACAAGGACTGGATCGAGGTGCGGGAGGGCGACTTCATGTGGTTGCGCGCGTTCTGCCCGCAAGCCTGTTACGCGGGCGGGCCGGGACGTTTCCGCTACCTGCTCTACAAGGACGTCAACCGCCACGCGACGTTGTGGCGGCCGGGACTGTGACCGGGAAGGAGAACGTGGACATGGCACGGGGATGGCTTCGGCCGGGCGAGGTGGCACCGGATTTCTCGCTGCCGGATCAGAACAGGAAGCGGGTGACCCTCGGCAGCGTGCGCGGCTCCAGGGTGATCCTCTACTTCTACCCCGCGGCGGGCACGCCCGGGTGCACGACCCAGGCGTGCGATTTCCGGGACAACCTGATGTTCCTGCGGGGGGCCGGTTACGTGGTCGTCGGTGTCTCGCCGGACTCGCCAGAGCGGTTGGGGGAGTGGTCGCGGGAGGAGGGCTTGAGCTACCCGCTGCTGGCGGACGAGGACGGGGCGGTTCACCGGCGATACGGAGCGTGGGAGGAGAAGCGCGTGGACGGCGCGACGGTGGTGGGGCCGGTGCGATCGACGTTCGTGCTCGACGAGGAAGGAGTGGTCGAGCACGCCCATTACGACGTCACGGCTCGCGGCCATGTCGCGTGGCTGCGTCAACTCCTCGGTCTCTCCACCACATAACGATGTATAACGCTCTATACGGTCGGGCTTAAGCGGCGTAAGCCATCGGTGCCTGGCCCAAGAGACCCCTTCCGGATACCGTCCATCGCACCGAAGCGAGAGAGCCTGACGGTGGGGGGAGTGCATGGCACTGGAATCGACGTCGTCCGAGGGCCGTCGCCCGGCAGCACGGAAGGTGCCGATCCGGACCGTCGTCCGGGACGTGGTCACCGAGGTCGCCGTCCACGAACTTCCCGTCGTGGACGGACTGTTCCGGTTCGACGATGCCGTCGTGGTGCGGCGGCTCCGGCGCGGCGGGGCGCGCAGAGAACCATTGGGTTTCGGGCTCGGTGACGTGGTGGTGCTGGTGACCCCTGTCGTGTGGCTCGTCCTGGACGAGATCGCCGCCAAGATCGTCGGTGGTGCGGTGGACAGCGTGTCCGGCAGGGTGAGGCGCCTGGCGCGCCGGGTGTTCCGGAAGGGGCGGGCCGCCCTCGTGGAGGTGCCGCCGTTGACTTCGGAGCAGTTGGCCGAGGTGCGCCGGCGGGTGGTGGCCGAGGCCGTTGCGCGAGGGCTCCCGCCGGAGAGGGCGGAGCTGATCGCCGATGCCGTCGTGGCGCGGTTGGTGCTGCCGCCTCCGGGACGGGACACCGACGACAGAGACCACAAAGGCGATAAAGGCGATAAAGGCGACAGAGACGATACGGACGATACGGACGGGACCGGCGGCATCGGCGACACCGGCGGCTGCGGGGTGTAGTCAGCCGCGAGGCGCATACCTGATCACGGCTACCCCGGCGAGGCGGTGGTGGCATGGCCCGCCGTTGTGCCGGGGTCAGGCGGCCCGGACCGCTGCGTGTGCGGCGGCGGTCGTGGTCTGCGGTGTCAGGTCGAGACGGCGCAGGAGTTGGGCGTTGGCCGCGACGACGATGGTGGAGGCCGACATGAGCACAGCGCCGATCTCCATGGGCAGGACGAATCCGATCGAGGCGAGGATTCCGGCGGCGAGTGGGATGGCGGCGATGTTGTATCCGGCCGCCCACCAGAGGTTTTGCTTCATCTTGCGATACCCGGCGCGGGAGAGCTGGATGACTGACAGCACCGAGCGGGGGTCGTCGGAGGCGAGGATGACACCGGCTGAGGCGATGGCGACGTCGGTGCCTGCTCCGATGGCGATGCCCACGTCGGCTTGAGCGAGAGCGGGGGCGTCGTTGACGCCGTCGCCGACCATGGCCACGATCCGGTTCTGGCGTTGGAGTCGCACGACCTTCTCGCTCTTGTGTTCGGGGCGTACTTGGGCGAAGACCTGGTCGATGCCGAGTTCGGCTGCCACGGCTTCGGCGACGGACTGGGCATCGCCGGTGATCATGACGACCTGGATGCCGAGTGCGTGCAGGGCGTCTACGGCCTCGCGGGACTCGGGGCGGATTTCGTCGGCCAGCGCGAGTGCGCCCGCGATGCGGCCGTCGATGAGGACGTGCAGCACGGTGGTGCCTGCCTCGGTCCACGGCAGGGTCGCGGGCAGCGGTTGGTGGCCGTGCTCGGTGAGCAGTGCGGGACCGCCGACGGCGACCGTGTGTCCTTCCACGGTCGCGGTGACGCCGACGGCTGCGGAGGCGCGGAAGTCGGAGGCGGCTGGCACGCGGAGGTGTCGTCGCCGGGCGGCGGTGACGACGGCTCTGGCGAGTGGGTGTTCGCTGTCGGACTCCGCTGCCGCAGCCATGGCGAGCAGGTGGTCGTCGCTGTGGTCGTGCGTGCTGGTGACGTCGGTGAGCACCGGTGTGCCTCTGGTGAGGGTGCCGGTCTTGTCGAACAGCACGGTGTCCACGGTGCGGGTGCGTTCGAGTGCGGCGCGGTCCTTGACGAGTACTCCGGCGAGTGCGGCGCGTTCGGTGGAGATGGAGACCACGAGTGGGATGGCGAGGCCGAGGGCGTGGGGGCAGGCGATGACGAGGACGGTGATCGTGCGGACGACGGCGAAGTCGGGTGTGGCGATCGTGGTCCAGATCGCGATGGTGATGACGGCGGTGAGGACTGCGAACCAGAACAGCCATCCCGCGGCTCTGTCGGCCAGCAGTTGTGCACGGGTGGTCGAGGACTGTGCTTCGGCGACGAGGCGTTGGATGCCTGCGAGTGCGGTGTCGTCGCCGATGGCGCTGACGCGTATGCGCAGGGCGTTGTCGGTGGCGACAGTGCCTGCCACGACATGATCGCCTTCGTGCCGGGTGACCGGCCGGGACTCGCCGGTGATCATCGATTCGTCGAGGGCGGCGGTTCCCTGGGTGATGTCTCCGTCGGCCGGCACGCGGCCTCCGGGGCGGATGATCACGGTGTCGCCGACTTGGAGATCGGCGACGGGAACCGTGCTCACCTGGTTGTCGTGGATCTTCTCGGCTTCGTCGGGGAGGAGTGCCGCGAGGGTGTCCAGTGCGGAGGAGGTTTTCGCGAGTGAGCGCATTTCGAGCCAGTGGCCCAGCAGCATGATGACGACGAGGAGGGCGAGTTCCCACCAGAAGTCGAGTTCGGGGGACAGCAGGCCGGAGGTGGCGCCCCAGGAGGCGAGGAAGGCGACGGTGATCGCCATGCCGATGAGCAGCATCATGCCGGGTTCGCGGGCTTTGATCTCGTTGATCGCTCCGGTGAGGAACGGTCTGCCGCCCCAGAGGTAGATGACGGTGCCGAGGATCGGGGAGATCCACGTCAGTCCGGGCAGGTCCGGCAGTGTGTAGCCGAGCAGGTCCGCGAACATGCCGCTGAGCAGCACGGTCGGCACAGCGAGTGCGAGGTTGAGCCAGAACAGTCGCCGGAAGAGGGCGACGTGGTCGGTGTGGTCGGTGTGGTTCATGTCGGGTCCTTGATCACCCGGCTGTCCTGCGTGGTGGGCCGGGGTCGGTTGGGTGTTCCCGTCGTTCGTGGATTCCCGGGTTGTCCGGCCATGTCCCTCGATGCTTGCAGGCGCTGTGCTGTGCCGCGAGTGGTGCGGGGTTGCGGGGGGTCCTCCCGGAGTCGGTGGGGCACGGCATGGGGCAAGGTGGGCAGGGTGAAACGAAACATGATCGCTTTGGGTGTGGTGGTTCTGCTGCTGCTCACCGGGTGTTCGGTCGCGGGGCCCGAGTCGTCCCGGACGTCGCAGGGCGAATCCGCCTCCACTGCGGGCGGTAGTACGTTGCTCGCGGATTTCGGTCTCGACGGCATGGACGGCAAGCAGATCGTCGATCATCTCGATCGGGTGCCGGTGGCGCGGCGTTCTGCTGATCTGGTGGCCTCCGTTCGCGCCGATCACGTTGTGCTCGCCGATGGGGTGCGGGAGGTCAGGGTGCCGCTCGGTGAGGACCGGTTCTACCTGTCTGTCGCGCCGTATGTCGATCGCACCCACGACTGCGTCTACCACTCGTTGACGACCTGTCGTGGTGAGCTGGCAGGCAAGGAGGTGCGGGTCAGGGCCGTGGACGACGTGACGGGTGAGGTGCTCGTCGAGGAGCGGACCACCACGTTCGACAACGGTTTCGTCGGTTTCTGGCTGCCTCGGGGTGTGAACGGCAGTATCGAGGTCGCCTATGGCGACCTCACCGGCCGAAGTGCTTTCTCCACGACGGAGGACGGTGCGACCTGTTTGACCACGCTTCGGCTCACGGAGGGCTGAGCGCGCCGGATCGACCGTGCTCGGCTGTTCTGGGGGCCCTGTGCGGGTTTCCGCACCGGGGCAGTGGGTTCGTGCGGTTCACGTCGGCGGTTTCGTGGTGGAGGCCGTCGGCGAGAACCGCCTGATCCGGCCGGACGGCGCCGGTGGGTGGGGTGACACGGTCATCCTCGTCACCGGCTGCCGTCCTGACCTTTCCTTCTTCCCGCCACCCTGCGCGGTGTCGCTGGGACGCCCAGGGGTGTGGCGGCTTCTGGCGCGGTGTCAGGCCTTCTCGTCGAGGAGTTCGGCGAGAAGCCCCCGCACGCGGCGGTCGATTTCGTCGCGGATGGGCCGCACCTGCTCGACGGGCTTGCCCGCCGGGTCGTCGAGTGCCCAGTCGAGGTAGCGCTTGCCAGGGAAGATCGGGCAGGTGTCGCCACAGCCCATGGTGATCACCACGTCGGCGGCCCGCACGGCCTCGGTGGTCAGCGGTTTCGGGAACTCCTGTGACAGGTCGAGGCCGAGTTCGGCCATCACCTCCACTACGGCGGGGTTGAGCCGGTCGGCGGGCTGAGAGCCGGCCGAGCGCACTTGGACGCGCCCCTTGGCGTGGTGGTGCAGCAGCGCGGCGGCCATCTGGGAGCGGCCCGCGTTGTGGACGCAGACGAACAACACCTCGGGAATCGGGGTCATGATCACTCCTTGGTCGGGGAGGGGCTCGGGTTGTGTGCTGTCCAGCGTGCGCGCAGGCGGAGGCTGACATAGACGAGCGCGACGAGGATGGGGACTTCGATGAGGGGGCCGACGACCCCGGCGAGGGCCTGTCCGCTCGTGACGCCGAAGGTGGCGATGGCCACGGCGATGGCGAGTTCGAAGTTGTTGCCCGCCGCGGTGAAGGACAGTGTCACCGTCCGTGGGTAGGACAGGCCGATGGCCTTGCCGAAAGCGAACGAACCGGCCCACATCACCGTGAAGTACGCCAGCAGCGGCAGCGCGATCCGCGCGACGTCCAGTGGTCTGCTGGTGATGGCCTCACCTTGGAGCGCGAACAGGATCACGATGGTGAACAGCAGGCCGTAGAGGGCGACGGGGCCGATCTTGGGCAGGAACCTGGACTCGTACCAGTCGCGGCCTTTGGCCCGCTCGCCGAGTTTGCGGGTGAGGTAGCCCGCGACGAGCGGGATGCCGAGGAAGATCAGGACGTTCTTGGCGATCTCCCACGCCGAGGTGTCCAGGCCGGTTTGTGGGAGGCCGAGCCAGCCGGGCAGCACCGAGAGGTAGAACCAGCCGAGCACGGCGAACGCGATCACCTGGAAGATCGAGTTGAGGGCGATGAGCACGGCGGCGGCCTCGCGATCGCCGCAGGCCAGGTCGTTCCAGATCACCACCATCGCGATGCAGCGGGCGAGGCCGACGATGATCAGCCCGGTGCGGAACTCGGGAAGGTCGGGCAGGAAGATCCAGGCCAGCGCGAACATCAACGCTGGGCCCAGTACCCAGTTCAGCACGAGCGACGCCACCATGAGGCGCCTGTCTCCGGTGACGGTGTCGAGGCGGTCGTAGCGGACCTTGGCCAGCACCGGATACATCATCACCAGCAAACCCAGCGCAATGGGCAGGGACACCCCGTCTACCTGGACCGCGTCCAGGGCTGTCCCGAGGCCGGGGATCCAGCGCCCCGCGAGCAGCCCGGTCACCATGGCCGCGCCGATCCACACGGGCAGAAGGCGGTCCAGCGTCGGCATTCGCGCCGCCACGGCGTGTTCGTTCACCTGTGTCATGCCGGCACCCCCGCCACGGGCATCAGTGACTCCGACAGTGACCGCAAGGCTTCGGGTCGCACCCGGTAATAGATCCAGGTTCCGCGGCGCTCGCTTTCGACGAGGCCGGATTCGCGAAGCACCTTGAGGTGGTGCGAGATCGTCGGTGCTGACAGCTCGAACGCGCCTGTGAGGTCGCACACGCATGCCTCGCCGTCGGCGTGGGAGGCGATCAGTGACAGCAGCCGCAACCGCACCGGGTCCCCTAGCGCTTTGAACGCCGAGGCGAGGTCATCGGCTTGCTCTTCGGTGAGCGGTTCGCGTGTCACGCGCGTCGCGCACAGGTCCCCGAGGTCCACCACCGGACCCTGTTGTTTCGACATGGATCTAATTAGATGGCTGTCGAGTTGCTCGGTGCAAGTGTGCGGGCGGGGATGTGTCGAGCGACATGGTGCCTGCGGTCAGGCCGTCGGCTCGTACGGCGAGCCATCCCGCAGCGGTGGTGTGCCGGGCACGAACAGCCGGTACAGGGCTTCCATCGGTGTGAACATCGGCCTTGCGTCGTCTTCGATGCCGTCCTCGTCCTCGTAGTCGAAGATCCTCTCCCACGGTGGCATCACGAACGGCCGGATGCGGGGTCCTGCGGCGGTGGGGGAGTCCGGGTGGTACTGCCAGGAGGTGCCGAAGTGGCGGTTGTGTACCTCGCCGAGGTACCAGGCCGCGACGGGGAGCAGGTCGCCGTCCTCGCCGTCGCGGGCCTCGTCGTATCCGGGGTAGGCGGCGCGAACGAGTGTTTCCAGGCGGTCGAGCGAGTCGAGGCTGAAGTCCCACACTCCTTTGTGGCGCGACGTCCACGCGGGGAAGGCGTTGCTGTGCCGCGTCAGCCACGCTGTGAGCACCGGATTGTCCCGCCGCAACCGGTCCAGCAGACGGAGTTGCTCGAACTCCTCGTCATCGCAGTGCACGCGCCGACTCTAGGCCGTGTTCGCCCCTGGCGGGTGCCGTCGCGGAGAAGATCGGTGTGACGCGACTCCGCCGGCACGTTGTCGTGTCCGGCTCGACTGCGGCGGGAGGGCGACCACCCTTGCCGCCGGTTCGATGATCCGAACGCCGGTCCGGATCGTCCAGCAGGGTGGGGCGGTGTGCTCACCCCGCGGGGCAGGGTGCTGCTGGCGCGTCGAGGTCCACCGTCGTGACCGTTCCGCCGAAACCTTCTTCCCGATGGCGGCGGCACGCCTGCTCGACGTTGGCCGGTTCGATGGCGTAATCCACCGCGAGCACCGTCTTGCCGGCGTCGCGCAGCGCGCGGACGTGGCCGAGGTTCTCGGCGCAGTAGTCCTCCTCGCAGGGGCGGTCGGTGTCGAGGAAGAACAGGTCCTCCATGCCGATGCCGTCGATGGCGGCGGTGTAGCCGTCGGTGAGCCGCAGTTCGGGAGCGTTCTGCGGGAACACGAGAAACTCGGTCCGCCGGCTCTTCGCGTGCTCGCTGACCTTCGTGACGAGGGCGGCCATGGCGCGGCCGAGGTCGTCGCGTGTCCTGCCGGGCACCAGCGCCAGGTCGATCTGCTCGTAGGCGATGAGGGTGTCGAGGTAGACGCCGTCGAAACCGGCGTCCATCGCGCGCTCCAGCCGGGGGAGCACGGTGTCGTCCCACCAGCGGGCGTCCCAGTAGCGCACGAAGTACTCGCCCGGCCACGACGGCACGTCGTTGAGCAGGAGATCGGCCTGCTCGTCGCGGATGCGGTCGAACTCGGGGCGGAAGTCCTCGATCGAGCCGATCTCGAAGTAGGCCAGCACGGTCTTGCCCGAGGCCCGCAGCCGGGTGATCTCGTGGGCGGTGAAGTAGCCGTCCACACCGTCGCGAGCGAGGTCGATCACGGCCACGTCGTGCGGTGCGGCGGTGAGCGCGTCGAGCCCGCCGCCGGGGTAGCCCTGGAGCTGATACGCCATCGACGGTGTCGGCGGAATGCCTGTGCCCGCGTCTGCTGTGCTGTGCGTTCGGTTGAGGGGCGTGGCAGGTGCGGAACCGCACGCGGTGAGGAGCAGAACGACAGCGGCCAGTGCCGCCACTCGGCGGTGGACAGTGGTGAGACGCGGCATCGAGAAACCCCCAGGTTCGGCCGCCGGAATTCTAGCGAGCGAGGCGGAGGGGGGTTCGGAGCACTGAATGGCGCGTGAGCTCGGCATGCGACCCGCGGTCGCATGCCGCTCGTCCGCCGGCGTTGCGGGAGGCCGGGGCCCCGAAGCCACCATCGCCACCGCGGTCACGTCGAGGCCCGGCCTCGGTTCCCTTGTCGAGGCCCGGCCTCGGTTCTCTTGTCGAGGCCCGGCCTCGGTTCCCTGCCGCTGACCTCATCGCCGACCACACCACGATCCCGCCGGGCAGGGAACTTCAGTGGATGCCTAGCTCCAGTCGGGCAGCGGCAGCGGGTCCATGCTCTGGTCGGTCACGGACAGGTCGATGCCGTAGTCCTTGGCGAAGACGGTGTAGGTGTCGGTGAGCACCCCGTCGGTGCCTTCGTCGAGTTTGAACACTCGCGCGCCGCGAAGGCGGTGCTTGTCGGCGCCGCCGAGTCCGTAGGTGCCGAAACCGGTGCCGGGGCCGTAGCCGAGGAGCACACCGTAGTAGTCGCCGACGTAGGTGTTGATGTGGTCGTGTCCGACGAACACGCCCCGCACGTCGCCTCGGTGCTGGATGGCGGAGAACATGCCGGAGTTGAACGGCCCTGGGCATTCGTCCTCGTTGCGCTCACCCACGATCGAGTGCTTGGCCACGGCGCGGGCGTGGTCGGCCTCCGTGCGGCTGTCCACGCTGGCGAACCACATGTAGCGGTGCTCCCACAGGCAGATGTGCTGGAACATCAGGCTCGGCACCGGCGCGCCGTAGCGGCGTTCGAGGGCTTCGGAGGTGTCCAGGTACCAGCGGACCTGGTCGGCGCGCAACCAGTCCCAGGTGGGGTAGCCGGTGAAGTCCTGGCCCGCGATCCGCTCCGGCGCGTACCGTCCGCTGTCCAGCAGCCACACGTTGAACGCGGGTTTGCCGTTCCGGGCGCTGCGGATCAGCAGGTTCGTGTTGCCCGTTCCGGTGATCTCGCGCGCGCCCGCGGGATTGACGTTGTGCGGGTAGCGGCGGAAGAACCGCAGCATGTCGCTCTCATCGACACCGGTGCGGGCGGTGGAGTCCTCGTCGTGGTTGCCGAACGTGGCCGCCCACGGGATCCGGCGGCGCTCCATCGGCTGGATGATGTTGTTCAGCGCCTGATACACCTGCGTGGCGTTGGCGGGGCCGCCGTTGATGTTGTCGCCCACGAGTACGACGAGGTCGGGGCGCTCGCTGTCGAGGACGTGTTCCATCAGCTCGATGGTGCGCCGATCGGTGCGGTGGTCGTCCTGGGTGTCGTTGAACTGCACGATGGTGAAGCCGCCGTCCTGCCGGAACCGCAGGCGGGAGTTGCCCTGTGGCGTGGCTTCGGCGGAGTGCCCTCCGGCGAGCCCGGAACCCAGGGTCAGGGCCAGTGCTCCCACCCCTCCCGCTCTGAGGGCGCCTCGTCGGCCGATCCCGCCGCCCGCTTGTGCTGTCATGTCCGCACTCTCCTCGATTCTCTCGGATTCCGCGGGCTCCGACGATCGTCGATCGGGGTGGTCGTGCCGTGAACGCAGGGCGGCGAGTCGAGGACGAGCCGGTGTCGGCCTTCGGGTGCGGCCAGCCCGACACCGTGGCTGGGTGCGGGTCAGTGCACGGCGTTCCCGCAGGCGGCGGGAACGAGGAGTGCGCGGGTGGGAATCGCGGTCGCCGAAGCGGGGACGCGCAGCAGTGCCTCACCGCCGCGGTGTGGCGGCGGGATGTCCACCGCGACGGTCACCACGCGGGCGGGTGCGCCGTCGTGCACGATCTCGGCCTGCGCCGGCTGTGGGGGTGGGGCGCCGGTCAGGTTGCCGAGGAGTATCGGGTCGTGCGGGGCGGAGGCGGTCACGACCACCCGCCAGTGCCGGTCGATCTCGGTGAGCAGGTCCCTGTGGCCGTTGCGGGCGAGCGCGGTGGTGTGGTGACGCGCGGAGTCGGCGATCGCGCAGCACAGGGGCACGCCCTGGGCGGTGCGGCCGAATCCGGCGTGCGGTAGGAGGGTCAGCGCGTCGTCGAGCAGGCTCACCGCCGTCGCTCTCGCGAGGGGGATGCCGTGCTCGGCGACGGCCGCGAGGATCGGTGCGGCGACGGCGGCCGAGGGCAGGACGGCGGCGCTGTGGCCGTGGATGAGACCGCCGCCGGTGAGCATCGCGGTGGCCGCCCTGACATCGGCGTCCGTTGTCGCCGATGTCAGCAGCCGCAGCCCTTCCTCGGCGTGCTCGGGCCGGTAGAAGCCCGGATGGCCGGGGATCGCCGCCCAGTCGATGCCGTCGAGGTCCACGGCGTGCTCCTGCGGGATCACGTTGTCACCGCTGCGGTTCGGTGGGTGCCTCGGGGGCAGGGCGTGCGGGTCGTTCGCTCAGGACGCGGTCGAGCCGGGTGTTGGCCTGCCGGAGCTGGTCGGTGAGGTCGGCGATGCGGTTCTGCCTGTCCGTGGCGACGGCTTCCGCCGTGGTCGCCCTGGCTTCGGCCAGGCCGCGTGCCGTGCGCTCGGAGGCGAGCTGGTCGCGGGCGGCGTCGAGGTCGGCGCGCAGTGTCGCGGCGTCGTCGCGGGCTGCGGTGAGGTCGGCTCTGGTCTGGTCCAGTGCCGCGCTGAGGGCGTTGTTGTGTGTGGTGGCGGCGGTGAGGCGTTCCGTGGCCGCCGAGTGCGCCGCGGTCAGCTCGTGCAGTTCGACTCGCACGCGGTCGAGGCGGTCGGCGAGGTCGTCGCGTTCGGACCGGGCGGTGTTCAGTGCCTGCCGGGTTCGGTCCAGCTCGGCGGCCAGCGCGTCACGGGCCCTGGTCGCGGCGTCGGCCGCGGATTCGGCGGCTCCCCGTGCGCGTTCGTGCTCGGCGATGGCCGCCCACGCCTGGGTTTTCACCGACTCGGCCTCGGCTCTGGCGTGCTGGGCGGCGAGTTCGGCCTCCTCGCGTGCCGCGTTGTGGTCGCGTGCCTTGGCGAGCGCACGGTCCCTGTCGCGTTCGGCGGCGTCGGCGCGCTGCTGGGCTTCCTCGGCGTCGGCGCGGGCGGTCAGCGCCTGCTCCTCGGCGTGCCGCACCTGCGCCAGTGCGTGGTCTTCGGCGCTGGTGAGCTGCTGTCGCATGTCGGTCAGCGCCGACAGCAGGGGAGCCGACGCGCCCGCGAACGCCTCGGCCGCCGCGCGCAGTTCCACGAGTGGCTCGACCACGGCGGCCGTGCGGGCGGCGCGGCGTTGGCGGGACGCGGTGTCGGCGTGGGGTTTGCAGCAGTAGGACGATGGCCTTCCGCCTTTGCGTCGCCCGTTCTCGTCCACGGCCGGTAGCGGCAACGGGTTGTCACATCCGTCGAGCGCGCACACTCCCCGCGTGCTGTCCTCGCGGGCCGTTCCGGGGTCGGTCTGCTCCGTCAGCTCCTCTGCCACCCGCTCAGTCTCGCCCATAGCGCGGCGGGCTCAGCCCCTGGGCGGGGTGGCGGTGTTTCCGGCGTTGCTGGGAGAGGTGGCGGAGCCGGGAACGACCTTCCTGGAATTGTCGGGCCGGCGCGTTAGCGTGCGGGCCGTGACCGAGGGAGAAAATGCGGGTGCTGTGCTGCACCTGATGCGAGTCCGATACACCGGCTCGGAGGAAGACGCCGCGCCGTTCGTCGCGGCACACGTCGAGTACCTGCGGCACCACCACGGCGAGGGCACGTTCGTGGTGTCGGGGCAGACCGTGCCCTCGCCGGAAGGCGGTGCGATCGTGGCGTGTGGTGTGGACCGGGCCACGGTGGAGGCCATCGCCGCGCGAGACCCGTTCGTCGCCGCCGGTGTGGCGGAGTATTCGATCACCAGTATCGAGGTGGGCCGCGTGCACCCCGCACTCGCGGCGCTGCTCACCTGACGACCGGTGATGTGACGCAGGGACTGGGCCGTCGGCGTCGTGACGCTTGTGCTCTGTCACGCGGCGGGACGCCAATCCCTGACACGGATTTCAGGTCAAGTCCCCGGCGCGGAACACCGGCTGGGCAGACATCGCGTCACATCCCGCCCCGGCCATCCTGTCGATCCACAATGGACTAGGTCGGATCTGTTGACAGGAACGCGCTCTCCGTTGCTTTCACCGTACCGCGAGGTGGGGGACTTGCGGCAAGACCCGGGTCGTGCCGCAGAATCGCCGCTCAAGCCGCAGGTCAGGGGAACCCGCTCGGTGGTTCGGGAAGGAGCTCGACCGCGGCGATCATCTCAGGGAAGAGGGGGAAGTACTGTGATCGATGTCAGTGATGTTGTCGTGGTGGGCGCGGGTCCGACCGGGCTGATGCTGGCCTGCGAGCTGCGGCTGCACGGCATGCGCGTTCTCGTGGTGGACAAGCGGGAACAGCCGGCCCCTTTCGTGCGCGCGCTCGGCCTGCACATCCGCAGTATCGAGATCATGGACCAGCGTGGTTTGCTCGACCGGTTCCTGGCGCACGGGCAGCGGTATCCGGTCGGCGGGTTCTTCGCCGCCATCCCCGCGCCCGCACCCGAGGGGCTGGACACCTCGCACCCCTACGTCCTCGGTATCCCGCAGACGACCACCGACCGTCTGCTGGCCGAGCGCGCCGTCGAACTCGGCGCCGAGATCAGGCGTGGCGTCGAATGCGTGGGGTTCGGTCAGGACGACGACGGGGTGACTGTCGATCTCGCCGATGCCGGGCCCCGTTCGGATGGGCAGTGCACGCGGGTGCGTTGCCGCTACCTCGTCGGGTGCGACGGCGGCCGGAGCACGGTGCGAGACATTCTCGGGGTCGGCTTCCCCGGTGAACCGTCACAGTCGGAGACGTTGCTCGGTGAGATGGAGGTGACCGCTGCGCCGGACACGGTGGCGGCAGTGGTGTCCGAGGTCCGCAGAACCCACTTGAGGTTCGGTGTGTCGCCACTCGGGGGAGGGGTGTACCGCGTCGTGGTGCCTGCCGAGGGAATCGCCACTGACCGCTCCGTGCCGCCCACGCTGGACGAGGTCAGACGGCAGCTACGGGCGTACGCGGGAACCGATTTCGGTGTGCGTTGCCCACGCTGGCTCTCGCGTTTCGGTGACGCCACCCGGATCGCCGAACGTTACCGGGTCGGCCGGGTGCTGCTGGCCGGGGACGCGGCACACATCCATCCTCCCCTCGGCGGGCAGGGCCTCAATCTCGGAGTGCAGGACGCGGTCAATCTCGGCTGGAAACTGGCGGCTGACATCGCGGGATGGGGGCCGGAAGGGCTGGTGGACAGCTACCACAACGAACGGCATCCGGTGGCCGCCGAGGTGCTCGACAACACCCGCGCGCAGACGGAGCTGATGGCCACGGGGCCCGGCCCGAGGGCGATGCGTGCGCTGATGGCGGAACTGCTGACCTTCGACGTGGTGAACCGGCATCTGATCGAGAAGATCACCGCCGTCGGGGTGCGCTACGACCTCGGTGAGGGGCACGCACTGGTCGGCAGGAGGATGCGGGATGTGAGGCTGAGCCGGGGACGGCTCTACGAGCTGATGCGCGGCGGGCGGGGACTGTTGCTCGACCAGACCGGGTTGTTGTCGGTGGAGGGCTGGGCTGACCGGGTCGATCACGTGATCGACACCAGTGAGGAGCTGGACGTGCCCGCCCTGCTGCTGAGACCCGACGGCCACGTGGCGTGGGCCGGGGACGACCAGCGGGAGTTGCTCGTGCCGCTGACGCGGTGGTTCGGGGCGCCCGCGCCCCAGGCGGCCCCGCCGGGGTCACGGCGCTGAACGGCGTTGAACGGCCGCCGCGTCCCGGCGCGCCGTGATCACCTCATTCGGCCACCGGCGCTCGGCGCACCGCTCACCGGCGCAGTGCCTGGCCGATCCGCGCCGCCTGCCGGGTGAGGTGGTGCCGTTCGGCCAAGGTTGGTGCGGCGTCGGCCGCCTCCGCGTACAGCCGTGCCGCGGTCGCGAGATCGCCTGCCTTCTCGTGCAGATACGCCGAGGCCGCGGCACGGCGGGGCAGGCCGGACTCCACGGAGGCCAGAGCGGCGAGCCCGGCCGTGGGGCCGTCCGCCTCACCCACCGCGACGGCCCGGTTGAGCCGCACCACCGGGCTGCCGGTGAGCGTGAGCAGCTCGTCGTACCACTCGACGATCTGCGCCCAGTCGGTTTCCTCCGCCCGTTGCGCGTCGGCGTGCAGCGCGGCGATGGCGGCCTGCGCCTGATATTCGCCGAGCCGGTCGCGCGCCAGCGCGTTCCGCAGGATCGCGATGCCCTCGGCGATGAGCGAGGTGTCCCAGAGGGAGCGGTCCTGTTCGGCCAGGGGGACCAGGGTGCCGTCGCGCAGGGTGCGTGCTCCTCGCCTGGCGTGGTGCAACAGCATCAACGCCAGCAACCCGGCGGTCTCCTCGTCCTCGGTCATCGACGCGAGCTGCCTGGTGAGCCTGATCGCTTCGGCCGCCAGGTCCACGTCGCCGGTGTAGCCCTCGTTGAACACGAGATACAGCACCCGCAGCACGGTCGTGAGGTCGCCGGGTTGATCGAAGCGCGCCGTGGTGACGGTGCGTTTGGCACGGCTGATCCGCTGCGCCATCGTGGCTTCGGGCACGAGGTAGGCGCGGGCGATCTGCCGGGTGGTCAGGCCGCCGACGGCGCGCAGTGTCAGCGCCACCGCGGACGCCGGGGTCAGCGACGGGTGCGCGCACAGGAAGAACAGCCGCAGTGTGTCGTCGGCGACCCCGGCAGGGCCCGGCGGCGGTTCAGCGGAGACCCTGATTTCCCGGTCCCTGCGGGCGGACTCGGCGCGGTGGGCGTCGAGGAACTTCCGCCACGCCACCGTGACCAGCCAGCCCAGCGGGTCGGCGGGTGGTCGATCCGGCCAGGTCAGCACAGCTTGCACGAGTGCCTCCTGCACGGCGTCCTCGGCTGTCGCGAAGTCGGCTCCGCGACGGCAGAGGACGCCGATCACCACGGGAGTCAGCTCCCGCAACAGCAACTCGTCGATCACTGACGCTCCCCGGCCGGACCGGTTCACTCGCTGATCGTCTCCGGCGCTCCGAGGACGGGGCGCAGCTCCAGCCATTCGTGGATCGGCCTGCCACCCGCCCCAGGAGCCGCCGACAATTCGGCGGCCAGTTCGAGCGCGCGGTCATACGTCTCGACGTCGATCATCATCCAGCCCGCGACGAGATCCTTGGTCTCGGCGAAGGGCCCGTCGGTGACCGGCGGCTTGCCCTCCCCGTCGTAGCGGACGAAGGTGCCTTCGGGTGAGAGCGCCCTGCTATCGACGTACTCGCCGGTGCGTTCGAGGCGGGCGGCGAAGTCGTCCATGTACTGGAGGTGGTTCTGGATCTCCTCAGGGGTCCACTGCTCCATCGGGACGTCGTTGACGGCGCTCGGAGCGCCCCGGTAGTGCTTGAGAAGCAGGTACTTCGGCATGGTGATCTCCTTGTCGTGGTGCGGCCACAGGCGCCGCGTTCACATCGGGGACGGAGCCGAAGGGCCCGTTTCGACATCCCTTGCCACCCAGTATTCGCCGGATTCGCCGCGAAGCGGGGTGCCGGGCGCGGTTCAGGAGCCGGTGTAAGCCTGCGCGTACTCGGCGGTGGGTTCGATCGGCTGGATCACGTCCACCAGGACGTCGTCGGGGCCGGCCACGATGAAGTGCCGCTGCCCGAAGTCCTCGTCCCGCAGCGGCAGCACCGGGTCGAGACCGGTGTCGCCGACCAGGCGGGCGTGAACGGCGTCAACGTCGTCCACCTCGACGTTCACGATCACCCCGCGCGGCATCGCGCGGTAACCCTCGGGCACCGTCGCGTGATCGTGGGCCAAGATCGCCAGTTCGAAGGAACCGAGCCGCAGGCTGACGTACCAGTCGCACTCGAACGTCGTCTCGAACCCGAACGCGGTGCGGTAGAACGAGGCCGCGGCGGCGACGTCGCCCGACATGAGGACGGGATAGAAGCTGGTGACAGGCACGGGAATCCCCTTTACGTACGATGTGTATGTAACGTAGCCCAGGATACATACACGATGTATGTAAAGGAAGTGCGCCCGTGCCCCGTGCCACCGCTGCCGCCGCCGCCCAGACTGCCCATCAGATCCTCGACTCCGCGACCGGGCTGTTCGCCTCACGCGGGTTCGCCGAGGTGTCACTCGACGACGTCGCCAAGGACGCCGGTGTCACCCGCGGCGCGGTCTACCACCACTACCGCAACAAGGCCGGGCTCTTCCGCGCCGTCGCCGCGCGGGCGCAGGCCGCGGTCGCCGACACCGTCGTCGAGGCGGCAGGCCGTGCCGGCACGGACCCGGGCGAACAGCTGCGAGCAGGCTGCCACGCCTTCCTCGACGCCATCACCGCCACGCCCTCGGTGCGCATTCTGCTCGTGGACGCGCCTGCCGTCGTGGGCTGGCAGGAATGGCGCAGGCT
Organism: Saccharomonospora xinjiangensis XJ-54; assembly: GCF_000258175.1. NCBI lineage: Bacteria > Bacillati > Actinomycetota > Actinomycetes > Pseudonocardiales > Pseudonocardiaceae > Saccharomonospora > Saccharomonospora xinjiangensis. Next base: position 4,526,216 of record NZ_JH636049.1, read on the forward strand.
GGACGCGGAGAACTCGGCGCCCCACCTGCGCGACGCGCTGCACGACGTCGGCGTCGCCGACCAGCTGCTCGACGCCATGACCGCCCAGCTCTCCGGCGCGATGAACGAAGCCGCGCTCTGGACGGCTCAGCAGCCCGATCCCGCCGCCGCGCGGACACAGGCCCACGCGGTGCTGGACCGTCTCCTGTCCGCCGTGCTGACCTGACCCGCGCCCGGCCACGGGAACGGGAACGGGTAGCCGGAGGACTTGGCTGCCGGTACCCGCGTCCGGCCACCTCGGCGGCTCCGGGACGCGGCGCTGGTTTCCGTCTCAGCGCGGCACCCTGGTGGGCGGAACCGGCTCAGCCGAGCGAGAGTCAACGTCGGCTCCGCCCTCCTGTCCGCCCCCAGTGCACAGCGCGGCGATCACACGGCGTCCAGTACGAAGAACAGGAAACACAGAAACGCCTGCCTGTCGCCGAGTTCATCGGGGAACCGCTCGTGGGCGCCCGGCGCGGGAGGCGGTTCGCTGATCACGGCCGTGCGGAATCCGGCCTCGGTGAAGGCGTCGGTCATCGCGTGCAGCGGCCGGTGCCAATAGGTGAGCACCGCCCGCTGACCATCGAAGGTGTACTCGTCGGACCACTGGCACGTCGCGAAGTAGTCGGCCTCGGGATGGACCAGCTTGTAGACGACGGGGTGGTTGACCGAGGTGATCAGCCTGCCGCCGGGCCGCAGCACCCGCCGCAACTCGGCCAGCGGTGCGGTCCAGTCCTCGAGGTAGTGCAGAACAAGGGATGCGACGACGTCGTCGAACGCACCGTCGGGAAAGGGCAGCGGCGCGCCGAGGTCAGCCACCCGCAGGTCCGCGTCGGCGCCGAGCCGCCGATGGGCCAGCTCCACCATCCTGGCGCTGGCGTCGAAGCCGGTCACGGTCGCGCCCCGGTCGCGCAGCGCCGCGAACAGCGGACCCGAACCGCAACCGGCGTCGAGAATCCGCCGACCGCTCACCTCCCCGGCCAGCTCCAGGATCGCGGGCCGCGCGTAGTAGGCGTTGATGAGACTGTCCTCGTTCTCGGCCGTGTACGCGTCGGCGAAGGTGTCGTAGTCAGTGGCAGCAGCGGCCACGGAACCGGCGGAATCCTCGGATGCGGAAGACATGCGACCAAGCCTGGCACGCCTGCCCGCCTGCGCGGCGATGAACGCGTGTTCACCGGGACCAGCCCGCGATCACAGCACGGCCCTGTGGCACGGCGAGGTCGAGAAGGCCGGGGAAGCGCGCGTCGAGATCGTCGCGGCGCAACCGGCTCAGCCGCCGGGTTCCCTCGTTGCGCTGACGGATCACGCCCGCTTCGCGCAGAACCTTGAAGTGTCCGCTCTGAGTGGACTTGCTGACGGGAAGCGCGAACGTCGCGCAGGCCAGCTCGCCTTCGGGTTCGACGTCGGCGAGGTGCGCGACGATGGCCAGGCGGACGGGGTCGCTCAACGCGCTCAGCACGTCAGTGAACCGTAGTTCGGTTCGATGAGGATGAACGAGCTCTGTCGCGGTGCGGCTTGCCATGGTCCCAACTCTAACCCAAACATGTTCGAGATATCCGAACATGTGCTATGTTCGGCCACCGCCGAACATGAGAAGGGTGGGAAGGAATGCGAACCGATCACCTCGACACAGGGCGAGACCGCCCTGGTGTCGCGGACAGCAGCGCCACGGGCGGGCCCAAACCGTCACCGCGGCGGGCCTCCACGTGGAGATTCTGGGCCACGGCCTACACGCTGCTGATCCTGTTGACCGGAACGAATCTGCCGACACCGCTGTACCGCGACTACGAAGACCGTTTCGGCTTGTCGCCCCTGACCACCACCTTGATCTTCGCCGCCTACGTCGTCGTGCTCATCCCCTCGCTGCTGCTGGTCGGCCCGCTTTCCGACGCGATCGGGCGACGCCGGGTGCTCATCCCCTCGCTGGCGGTGGCAGCGCTGGGAACGGTGGGGTTCGCGCTGGCGAGCGGGCCCGGGTGGCTCTTCGCCTCGCGGGCGCTGCAGGGCCTCGCCATCGGCGCGGCGGCCGGGCCGTTGACGGCGGCCCTGACCGAACTCGAACCCACCGGCGACCATCGCAGAGCGGCACTGGTCTCGACCGTGGTCACGGTGGGCGGCATGGGTCTCGGGCCCGTACTGGGCGCACTGCTCGCCCAGTACGGGCCCGCGCCACGTGTGCTGCCGTTCGTGGTGGAGCTTATGCTGCTGATCCCTGCGGCGGTCGCCATCGCGCTGTTACCGGATACCCGGCCCACGACCCGGTGGCGGCCACGGCGTCCTGAGATCCCGCCTTCGGTGCGAACCGTGTTCGCGACCAGCGGTACCGCCACTTTCCTGGCGTTCGCGGTGATCGGGTTGTTCCTCACCCTTGTTCCCGCCTACGTCGCCACGCTCGCCCACTCCGCCAATCTGGTCCTCGGCGGCGGGGTAGTGGCGCTGATGCTCGCCTCGTCGGCGATCGCCCAACTCGTCGCCTACGGCAGACCATCGCACAGCCCCGAGCGCGCGGGACTGCCACTGCTGGCCACCGGCCTGGGGTTGCTGGCGCTCGCGGGCACTCTCTCGTCGCCACTGGTACTGCTCGCGGCCGTCGTGGTGGCCGGTGCGGGCCAGGGGCTGGTGTACCTGGGGGGACTCGCGGCCGTCAACGCATCGGCCACCGCCGACCGCCGCGCCGGTGTGCTCTCCAGCTTCTATGTGATCACCTACATCGGTGTCGGTGTGCCCATCATCGGTGTCGGTTTCCTTGCCACCATCCTCGATGTCACCGTCGCCGTCCGGTACTTCGCCGGTGTGGTCGCGGTGTTGTGTCTCGCGCTGCTGTTCGTCCTCGGCCGAGCGCGGCGCCGCGGTGAAGAGGAGTGTCGCTCGTCGAACCCGTGACGGCGGTGTCCACCGTGGTGAGGCATTCCGGGATCTCGCGCATGAAGGGAGGGCACGCCGGTGCGGTCCAGTTCGCCGCACCAGCGTTCCCCCGGCTACGGCTGCCCCGCTCCGTCGCCCCGGTACCCACGGCGAGCCCGCGGTCAGCTCCGCTGCGGATCCTCCCGGAAGGGGAGCCGGGCGTGTGGCCGAAGGCGCGTCGGAAGACGTCGATGAAGGTGCTCGCCGACGACCATCCGCACGCGTGGGCGACAGCGGTCACGGATTTCTTGTGCGCCAGGAGGATCAGGGCGTGTTGAAGGCGCAACTGGGTGCGCCACTGGGGAAACGACATACCGACTTCTCGGCGGAACAGCCGGGACAGCGTTCGATCGCTGGCACCGACCTCGCGCCCGAGCTCAGCCAGGGTGCGCGGGTCACCGGGATCGCGGCGCAGGATGTCGCACACCGCGCCGAGCACCGGGTCTTCCGGCTGGGGCACGCACAACGGTTGCCGAGGTGACGAGGCGAGCTCGTCGAGCAGCACTGCGCGAAGGCGCGCGAATTCCGGCCCGCCGCCCGCGCGCCGGGTGTAGGCGACGATGAGTTCGCGCAGCAGTGAACCGACGACCAGCACGGTCGGAGACTTCAGCCCGAGGGGATCCTCGGACACGGGAATCCCGGCAAGGTGCAGGTCGAGGCAGCCGTAGGCGCGGTGGGCGTGCACCGTTCCGGCAGGCACCCAGATCGCCCGCGTGGCCGGAGCGACCCAGGACCCGGCGTCAGTGGTGACCGCCAGCGCGCCCCTCCCCGCGTACACGACCTGGTGGTCGTCGTGGCGGTGGGCGTCGATGCGCTCACCGGGGCAGAGTCGCTGAAGCCTCGTGGGAGCGATCGGTTGATGGCGGATTTCCGGCACAAACTGGCAGATTATCGGAAGCGCGACACGGCAGGCAGCCGCGAGGATCGGGAGCCGTGCGGAGAACCACGTCCACTTTTCTGCTGGCTGCCGGACACGCCTGCGTCGATGTGTATCAGGGTTCGGTCGCGGCTCTGGTGCCCTTTTTCGTCGCGGAACGCGCCTACACCTACGCGGCGGTGTCCGGCCTCGTCCTGGCGGCGTCGCTGCTGTCGTCGGTGGTGCAGCCGCTGTTCGGCGCCTTGGCCGACCGGTATTCGATGCCCTGGCTCATCCCGGCCAGCACTGTCCTCAGTGGAGTAGGAATCGCGGTCAGCGGGCTGACCGGCTCCTACGCCCTCACCCTGGCGGGTATCGCGGTGTCCGGCATCGGTGTCGCCGCCTATCACCCCGAGTCGGCACGCATCGCGCGCGCGGCCAGCGAGGGCAGCCACAGGGCAATGGCGTACTTCTCCACCGGAGGTAACGTCGGTTTCGCACTGGCCCCCTTCCTCGTGGCCGTCGCGATCGGCACCGGAGGACTGCGCTGGACTCCCGTGCTGGTGCTGCCCGCGCTGGTGGGCGCGGTGCTCGTCCTTCCCGTCCTCCGTGCGCTGCACCGGAAATCCGATGCCCCGACACCACCGCGTGGCCCGGCACGGCAGAACGCCACCTCCTCGTTCGTGACACTGGCCGTGGCGATGGCGTTCCGGTCAATCGCCTTCGTCGGCTTGAGCGCCTTCCTTTCCCTGTTCGCCACGCAACGGCTGGGCGGCACCGCCGGAACCATCGCCCTGTTCGTGCTGTATTCCGGAGGCATCGTCGGTTCGGCGCTCGGCGGTTCACTGGCGGCGCGCTGGGGCAGGATCGTGGTGTGCCGCTGGTCGTACGCGCTGAGCGCGGTCGCGATCGCGGGCGTGGTGTGGGTGCCGGGCCCGTTCCTCTACCTGTTCGTCGCTCTCACTTCGGTCGGGTTGTATGTGCCGTTCTCGTTGCAGGTGACGCTGGGGCAGGACTATCTGCCCACTCGGGTGGGCACCGCGAGTGGGGTGACCCTTGGCTTGACGGTCAGCGTCGGTGGCCTGGCCAGCCCGGTGATCGGCAGCGTGGCCGATGCCACGTCGCTGCACACCGCGCTGGCGCCGTTGGTGGCGATGCCGATGCTGAGCTGGCTGCTGCTGCGCCGCCTTCGTGAACCGGAGCAACCATCTGCGGTCGTCGCGGGGGCAAGCCGCGCCTGAGCCCGGTCGCTGTCACGGCGGTGCCATCGGCGGCTCAGTCAGCGAGCCCGGCGGCCCGCATGGCCGTTGACCGCCGCACAGCGCCGCGTTCGGGTCAGTGTCCACCACGGCGGTCGTCCACTCCCCGCCGACTTCGCGCGCGACAAGAGGTTGTGAACAGCGCCGAGCGTTTCAATGGCATTCATCGGGTTGTGGAGTCTCCCCGGTAGCTGATCACCCGCGCCCGCGCGGCTGCCATTCTCCTTCTCGTGGCGCCACTCAGAGGAAGGCGGTGACGCCCTCATATTCACCGTGGGCTGCTCGGCCCCTTACCTCGTACTCGAGGAGCAGTAGTCCGCTGGGCGTCGCCTCGTGGCGGAGGAGACGCAGACCGCACGGGATGCCCCGGCCAGTCAGTAGTCGCCGCCCTGCTCGCAGCACGGTGGGCGCGATCGCGAGACGGAGAGTGTCGATCAGACCTGCCGTCAGGAGCACATCACCCAGACGGGCGCTGCCGTGGATCTGGAGTTCCCGCCCTGGTCGCATCTTGAGCTGGGCAACCGCCTGGACCGGGTCGCCGTTGAGCACAGTCGTGGGGTGCCAGGACCCCTCGGTGAGCGTGTTGGACACGACGTACTTCGGCAGTGTGTTCATCCGTTCGGCGAACGGGTCGGCGGGGTCGGTGATCTCCGGCCAGTCGCGCGCGAACGCCTCGTAGGTGCGCCGGCCGAGTAGGAGACCATCGGCGAGGTCGAGCCAGTCGGAGGTGTGCTGGACGAACATCCTGTCGAGGTGAGGCACCAGCCAGCCGCCTTGTGTGAACGCGCCGGTGGTGTCCTCGGTGGGCGAGCCGGGTCCCTGGCTGACGCCGTCGAGCGTGAGGAATTCAGTGACGGCGATCCTCATAGTGTGGCCGTGTCCTCGGCGAGCGCGGTCAACTGGTCGGCGACTGAGCCCCAGCCCTCGGCAAAGCCGAGCTTCTCGTGCCGAGCGCGAGCCTCCGGGTCGCCGTGTCGGACGAGCATCCGGTAATCCGTGCCGTCAGGGTGATCGTGCAGAGTGATCGTCGCGGTCATCGCGACCGGGGCGGGCTGCGCGGGGCGCCAGGTGTGGTCGAGTGCGTTGGTGAACACGATCCGTTCGCCTTCGTCGATGGCGAGGAAGCACGCGTCCAAATGTGGGACGAACTCGGCTCCGTCGTCGCTCAGTTGTGTCACGAACGCCCCTCCAGGCCACAGGTCCAGGCGCTCCACGCGGCAGCGGGACGGCGCCGGAACCCACCACTGCTCAAGCCGGGACGGGTCGGTCCAGGCTCTCCACACGGTCGTGCGCGGGGCTCGGATGATCCGCTCCAGAGAAAGGTCGAGGTCGGAGTTCACTGTTCGTTCTCCTTCTGGCCGGTGACGAACTGTTCAAGGCGGTCGGTGCGGTCCTCCCAGATTCGGCGCTGATCCTTGAGCCAGTCGTCGATCAGGGCGAGTCGCTCGCGGTTCAGCACGCAGGTCCGCACCCGGCCTGCCTTGACCGTGTGGACGAGCCCGGCCGTTTCCAGCGTGCGCACGTGTTTCATGAACGACGGAAGCGTCATCGGGAACTCGCGGGCGAGCTCGCCGACGCTGGTGGGACCACGGCCGAGGTGCTGGACGACTGCTCGCCGGGTCGAGTCGGCGAGGGCGCTCAGTACGTCGTCCAGCGGCGGCGAACACTTTGCCATTTGGCTAAGTATTCAGGCTTGTGAGGATCGGCGCAAGCCGTGGCCGCGACAATCCGGGGCACCCTGGTCCGGCGCTGTGTCGCAGCGACCCCGCCCGATAAGGGGTGGGCGACACCGTGGGACGTGGCAGCGGCGCCCCCCGCGGCTGTGGAGTCCGCCCAGCAGTTGTTCTGCCACCAACGCGGAGGCGGTGCCGTCTGCTCGGATGCTGTCTTCGCGGCCGATGTGCACGACGAACCGCTGCCTGAGGACACGGCTTGCCTCGACCCGGGACCACGGAGCCGTACTGACCGGCGCGGCATATCGCGAACCTGCCGTCGTCCTGACTTCACCGCTACAGCAGATCGGCGAGGAGGGCCTGCGCCGCGCGGCGGCCGGAGACGAGCGCCCCCTGGATGGATGGGGTGTCGCGGTGATCGCCACACACGTAACGACCCCGCCGCACGCGCACCGGCCTGCGCAGCGGTGTGCCCGGCGGCAGCACAGGGAGGGCATGCTCGATGGGGTAGGTGGCGAGGAGGTCCCAGCCCCGGGTGTCGGTGGCGTAGAGCACGGCCAGCCGCTCGCGCACCCTCGGCTCCAGATCGCCCGCACTGTCGGCGACTCCGGGAACGGACGCCTGGACCAGCGACGCGCCGGGCGGGGCGTAGGTGGGGGCGGCCTGGCTGAGCACGAGGCTGTTGATCGGCAGCGCTCCGGTGCCGTCCAGTGCGAGCGTGGGTGCGCTGCACGGCGGTCGCGCCACGCGGTAGTACCAGGTCGTGACGGCGTGCCAGGCGGGCGGCTCGATCTCAGGGAGCAGCCGCGCGGCGGTGGTGCCGTCGGTGGCGACGACGACGGCGTCGGCGCTGACGGTCTCTCCGCTGGTGAGCCGGACGTCGTGGTCGCCCAGTCCGGCCACCTCCTGGCCGGTTTCGACGGTGCCGGGCGGAAGCCGGTCGGCGAGGAGCTGGGGCAGTGTCTGCATTCCGAGTTCGGGCACCGCCGCTCCACCGAGGACGAAACTGCGCCAGATCAGGTGGAACAGTCGCGCCGAGGTCATGAGGTCGGGGTCGAGGAACACGCCGGCGACGAACGGACGCAGCACCGTCTCGACGGTCTCGGCGCTGAACCGCCCGCGCAGTTCCTCCGCCACAGTGTGATCACCACCGCGCCCGAGAGCCGAGGCGGGCAGCGCCGCGTCTCGCACCGACAGCCGCGCGAGCGCGAACACGTCCCCCGGGCGCTGTCCGACCATCCTCGCCACGCCCCGGACGGCGCCGGGACCGTGCCACGGCCCGGCCAGCAGCCGCATCCCGCCGTCCTCACGCACCAGCGCCCCGCGTGTGAAACCGCGCAGGCCGAGGCGGGCAGGCCGCACCAGCCGCCGGAACTCGGGATAGGCGGGCAGGAGTACCTGGAAGCCACGGTCGAGGCGGAAACCCTCGACGTGGTCGGTGGCCACCCGCCCACCGGGTTTGCCCGCGCGTTCCAGCACGCGCACGTCCACACCGGCCTGCGTGAGCCGTGTCGCGGCGGCCAGACCCGCCAGCCCGGCACCGATGACGATCACCTGTTTGGTCGCGGGCACTGTCGTGGTCCTCTCCTCGGTGAGTGCAGAATCGGCGGCGGCCGCGTTCCTGGTTGAGCAACCGGCCGAGATCCCGGAGCCGGGTCAATCCCGCCGGCGGTCGGCGCATGCGGTGGTTGCCACGGAGCCGGTCGGCGTTGCGGTGCGGGAGACCCCAGTAACCCGCCGTGACCGGGCAGGTATCGCGACCAGCACGAGCTGTAGGTTCTGCCGGTGGTAGCGCCTGCGCCCCAGCGCGCGGGCCGACTCGATCAGCCCGATGCCGCGGTCCGCGGGTTCTCCCGTGTCGTGGAAGTGCGATCCCAGTTGGTCACCGAGCGGCCACAGCGCGGGGGATGCCATGCCGTGATGGTGCGGCAGGAGTCACCGCAGCGCAGCGCGACAGAGGCAGGCGGGCAGGACAACCTTGTGCGCGCGAGCTGCGGCGGCGGCGGTCGTTTCCCCATCATGGGGGCAGGTCAACGTTGTCCCCATGATGGAGTGGGTTGGAGTGAGCCGATGAACGTCAGCGGAGCTCCCGCGAGCAGGAAGGCCAAGGTGCGCGGATTTCGTGCCGAGGGCAAGGTGGTGGCGACCCACCGCATCGGGTCGTTGCTCGTCGCGGCTGTCATCGCGATCTTCGGCATCCTCGGCTTCGTCGGTGGCATCCCGTTCTTCTCGACCAGCGGGCAACAGGTCGTCGATCTGTCGTCCAACGGGTTGTTGTCCGTGGTCTCCCTGGTCACCGCCGCCGTTCTGGTGTTCGCGGCCATCCGCGGCGGCCGGTTCGCCTCCACCGTCATGATCGTGATCGGGGTGCTGTTTCTCATCGCCGCGCTGGTCGGCCTCGCCGTGCTCCGCACGGACCTCAACGTCCTGGCCTTCCGCCTGCCGAACGTCTTCTTCTCGATCGGTGCGGGTCTCGTCCTGCTCCTGCTCGGCAGCTACGGCCGGATCACGGGGGCGCTTCCCGAGGACAACCCGTACCGGCCGATGCGCAGGGTCCCTGAAACCCCTGTCGAGGAATCGGCGCTCGACGACACCGAGCGGCGCGCCGCGCGCCAGCTTGCCGCAGCGGAACGCGCGGTGGCGGAAGGCGTCGCCTCGCCCGAACAGCGAGCAGGCGTCGCGCGTGCACGCTCCTTCCGCACCCAGCCCGACCGGCTGCGCGCCTGGCTGCGCCGGAGTTCGACGGCCTAGCGACGGGGCACAGATTCCCTGGAGAAGGCCGTTGACAAGACGGTCCAACCGGACCAATCTTGACACTGTCAACTTCGTGTCTCCAAGGAATTCCCGTGGCCCCGTTCATCATTCTCGTCCTCGTTATCCTCGCCGTGGTTGCCCTGCGGGCCGTCGGCATCACCCGCATTCCGGCCTGGCCGTTCGCCGTGCAGTGCGGAGTCGCGGCGATGTTCGTCGCCACCGGCGTCTCGCACTTCGTCGGCATGCGCGACGAGCTGATCGCGATGGTGCCGCCAGCCATCCCCGCCCCCGGCGTGGTGGTCACGGTGACCGGTGCGCTCGAACTCGCGGGCGCGGTGGGCATCCTGTGGCGCCGGACGGCTCTGTGGGCGGCCGGCGGGCTCACCCTGATGTTGATCGGCATGTATCCGGCGAACGTCTACGCCGCCAACCAGGGAATCTCACCCTCGTTCGGTGACGCACTGGTGCCGCGCACGCTCATGCAGATCGTCTTTCTCGCCGCCACGGTGACCGTCCTTGTGCACTACGCGCGCGCCCGTCGCGCCCTCGGTGCGCGCGACAGTGTCGGCGACTGACACTGACACCGTGCGCGAAGGATCAGCTTCCGCATATCGCCCCGCGAGGACGATCGGACCGGATTCTGGCGGTAGCAGCGTGGCGATGAGGTCCGTGGGTTCGGTCTGGTCGCGGCAGCTCAGCGAGGTCAGCCGGGCAAGCCTGCCCGGTGCGTCGGGTCTCGAGTACCGATCTTGTCGGTATCCGGTTGGATGCGGTTGCGGTCTTTCTCGTGGGCCGCGATGAGTTCTGCGGTGTCCGGTGGTCTCAGTGTCGTACCCGTGACCGAGGAGGAGTCCTGATGCGCGACGTTTCCCATCCGATGAGCGTCTCGCCTGGCGGCTGCACCGTCGGATCGGACGGAGACTGCTCATGTTGAGGCAGGTCGCGGAGGGTGTGCTGGTCCACGAGAGCGAGTTCGTGCAGAGCAACGCCGTTGTGGTGCGGGGCCGGTCCGGTGTGTTGCTCATCGACCCCGGGGTGACCGGCTCCGAGATCGACTGCCTGGTGAACGACCTTCGCGAGCTGGGTGAGTCCGTTGTGGCGGGGTTTTCCACGCATCCGGATTGGGATCACCTGCTCTGGCACACCCGGCTCGGCGAAGCTCCCCGTTACAGCACGGCGCGCTGCGCGGCCAGCATCGGAGAGGAACTGTCGGACCCGGGCGCGAAGGCCCGCATCGCCGACCACCTGCTCGAAACGGAAATCGCCGGGCAGGTACCGCTGGAATTACTCGGCCTCGTCACCGGCCTGCCCGCCGAAACCACGTACATTCCTTGGCAGGGTCCTCAAGTCCGGATCATCGAGCATCAAGCGCATGCCCCGGGCCACGCGGGGCTGTTGATCGAGGAACGCGGGGTTCTCGTCGCGGGCGACATGCTCTCTGATGTCCTGGTTCCGATGCTCGACCTGGATGCTGCGAACCCGATCGAGGACTACCTCACCGCGCTGCGGCTGCTGGAGGGCGTGGCGAGCGACGTCGATGTCGTCGTCCCCGGCCACGGTTCCGTCGGCGGAGCCGACCAGGTGCGGGAACGGATCGATCAGGATCGGGCGTACGTACTCGCGTTGCGCAACGGCCAAGACCCCGCCGACCCTCGGGTCGGCCCATCCGCCAAGCCCGGCTGGGAGTGGGTGAGCGACGTGCACGAAGGGCAACTCCAGCGCCTCGCCCGAAGAGACGAGCGAGACGGGGCACCCCGCTAGCGATCGGTGCACGACACAGCCAGTACGCGCGGGTCGCCGGTCGAGCTGGGCAGCGGCACGACTCTCCAGGGTGGTCGGGCCGGTCAGCGGGGACATCCTCGCTCCGCCCGCCGCAGGTTACTGACGCTCACCACCACAGCACCGCGCTGACCAGCCCGTTGCCCTTTTTCGGGTTTGCCTGGCCTGCCCTCTAGAGGCCATCCGGTCGCCACCCGCATCAGAACGGCCAGTGGCGATAACCCGAGCCCTCACAGGCTCTCCGACGTCACTGGCCGTTCTGCTGTTGCTCAAGCCCCGAGTTTGGCTGGTGCTGCTGGTCAGGCGCGCTCATCCGGGGTGAAGACCAGCCGGCGGCTGAGTATGGCGTCGTTCTGCTGCGGGGCCTTGCCGACAGGGAGTGGTTCCAGGTCGTACGCCAGATCAGTGGCGCGTCCTTGGCGGTCAGCCGGATGGTGTCGGCGATCTCCTCCCCGAGCTTCCACAGCAGTTCTGCGCTACCGCCAAACCTCGGTGTCCGATTCTCCTCGCGGGCCGAAAGGTTCGGCTGGAACGCCCGGTCGGGCAGCGCACGCTGTTGTCAGGTCGCACGCCCCCACATCCCCTTTGCATGAACCCGCATTCAACGCATCCCCTTTTCGCGTGCGCGAAACGCGTAATAATTAAGCGGAACGCGAAACGCTTAACCCGGATGCCACACAATGGATGTTATGTGGCACATTGATGATCAGGCTCGCCGAGCTGGTCGAACCCGCTCGCCGTCGCATTGGCGATGTGGGTGCGAGTCCAGACGTTGCAGAGCGGCGGCGACTGCACCCACGGGCTGCTCCTGAGGGACCACGCCCGAACCCGGCAACAGGCCCGCATCGCCCCCCAACAAACCCGTCTGCACCCATGGTGCGCGACACCACCGCAGTGCTGGTCAGCCTCCACCACAGGTCCAACCCAGAACTCTCCGACTACGCCGGATGGCTCGGCCTCACCCACTGAGACGCCGTTTCCCGGCGTGGCAGCCCCGCAAGCGCCGCGACACGCCGGATGTTCCCCCGCTCCCGTGTGTGGTCCCCAGCTCAATATTGAAACCGTGGCTTGACTGAGGGCTGTCCCGTCAGTGCGTGGGCGGGGTCGGATGGTCTACGGGACAACGCCTAGTGCGCGACGCGACGTTCGGTCCAGAATCGGTCGAGGTGTCGCAGGAGCGCCGGATAGATGATCGCGTAGCGGAACGGCTTGATGAAGGCCATGTACGCCTTGCCCGCGGCGCCGCGCGGCTTGACGTAGACGGTCATGTAGGCCCGATACCGGCCGCCGCCCTGGTGCGCCCAAGCCAGGTGCTTCACGCCGTACATCGTCCGGTTCGAGATCTCGTCGGCGAACTCGGTGTCGGTGAGATACAGCGGACGGAATGGCTTGTCCGCGACGAGAGGACTCGTTGCCGTGTTACGGAGTTCCTCGGGCACCCGGCCGAGCAGCGACCGCTCCTCGGTTCCGGGCACGGGCGGCCAATCACCGGCGTCGTCCGCCGATGCCGAGATGCGCCCCAGGCCGAATATGCGGCCGAGCAGGTCGCGAATATCCCACAGCAGGCGCACCGGCAGCGGCGCCGACCCGGGAAAGTCGATGGATCGCACGAGGTCGATGACGGCCTCGAAGTCGTCGGGCCCGCCCTCCATGGGGAGAACCCAGACGTCCTCGACGTCGAAGTCGTGGACGATGTCGTCGATGATCCATCGCCGGGCTCTCAGCACGTCCTTGGGCGCTCTCACGAGTCCCGCGCTCCTTTCGAGGAGAGATAGCGGATCGGGCGGATGAGGGCGCGATAGAACGGCCGAACCAGCCGCCCAGCGATGCGGGCGTGGCGTTCCTCGTGCCAGACGCGCGCCCGCGGATGCCCTTCGATCAGTCGCTCGACGATGCCAGTGCCGAGACGGTGTACCGGCAGGGTCGAACACACTTCGATGAGGCAGAGGTGCTTGATGTTCATGTAGCCGTACTGCCCAGGGGAGACCAGACGTACCGGCGCACCGTGGTCGCCGCCGAGAGGTCGCCCGTTCAACCGGTCAGCCAGGAGGACATCGTCGGTGAGGGCGTCCCGCAACTCGACCACGGATGCGACTTCGTCGAGTCCTTCGAACGCGAGGTGAGTGATCGTGGTGTCCGGTTCCAGTACGGGTTGGACGAACAGGCGATAGAAGTCGGCGAAGCGCACTCCTTCCCAGTGCAGGTCGGTTGCGGTCCAGCCTGCTACGCAGTGGAAGTCGGCGACGATTTCACGCCGGGGCAGCCGGGACAGTTCCTCCAGCCGCACCGGCGGGCGTCTGCGCACCGCACCGCTCAGGGCGATAACGGGGTCCTCGGGCATGGGAGGTGGCGGCCGGTGCAGATGTGTCCCGAAACGCGGGAATCCGTCGATGCGGCGTTGTCCGGGCGGAAGTTTCTTCATCACAGGCTCCCCAAACCGACTGACGGTCGTTCACCGACCGATGGTCAGTCGGTATGCTTGGGCCGGTGAGTGTCAAGCGGCTTCGGGAACGGCAAGCGGAGGCCACGCGCGAACTGCTGATCGGGATCGCGCGGGAGCGATTCGTCGAGCAGGGGTACTCAGCGACCGCGATCGACGACATCGTGCGGCGCGCCGGTATCGCGAAGGGCGCGCTCTATCACCACTTCAGCGGCAAGGACGCGCTGTTCAAGGCGGTCTATGACGTGGTGCTGGGCGAAACCGCCGAATCCGTGATGACGGCGGCGCTGGCCGAACAGGATCCGTGGGCCGCGGTGCGGGCGGGATTGTCCGCGTTCCTCGACGCCTGCTTGCAGCCGGCGTTCCGGCGGATCGTGATCATCGACAGCGTGGGGGTGCAAGCCGCGGACTCCTGGGAAGGCGGTCTCGAAGGCGTCGAGCTGCCGATGCTGCGCATTGTGCTGACCCCGCTGGTCGAGAGCGCCGCCTTGCCAGGTGTCGAGCTCGACCCTCTGGCACATGTCGCGCTGGGAGGCCTCTACGGCGCGGCGCTGTACATCGCCAGAGCCGCCGATCCACAGGCCGCCCGCACCGAGGCCGAAGCCGTACTCGACATCGTCCTTCGCGGCGTGCGAGCCGCCATTACCGGGCGATCGGAAAAGCCTGCCGCCAGTGAGCCGGCTTCGGAGTGCTCTCGCATGTGAGCCGACGGCCACCTGCTGGGTCCAGGCAACCCTGACCGCTCGGATGCGGAAGTGCCGGCGCGACAGGGATGGCCGTCACGCGTCGCAGCGGGTGACGGCCACAGTTCTCGGTGTCCGTTAATCTCCGGCCCGGCAGATCGCACCGCGCATCCTGGGGAATACTCGATGACCAAGAACGTCAACCGCCGGGCACTCCTCGCCGGGTTCTTCGCCATGCCCGTCCTCGTCGCCTGCGGCCGCAAGTACCGGAAGCGGCGGGGAAGCGACGGGAAGAGCTGGCGCTGAGCCGCTTGACCGATCCCTCTCGGGGTTTTCGGTGCCTCCGCAAGCGTGGGACACCTCGCTCGCGGAGGCACGGTGGAAGTTCCTGATCGGCTTTCGATCTTTTCAGGACGTGCCGGGGCCTCACCGGCGCCTTCACACCTCGTCAGCATCGCGTCCCTGGTCGTTCAAAACGTCCAGCCAGAGACGCTACGCCGATTTCGCGTTCCTGCGGTGTCGCGTGTGGACTGTCCTGTCGGGTCCCCTCGGCCTCTCAGCGGAGGGCGGGGGCGCAGTCGCAGGCGTCACCGCGCCACGCCTCGCGGCCTTCCTTCACCGCCACCGCGGCGATGACGAGGGCTGCCGCCGGGTCGGCCCACGACCAGCCGAGCAGGGAGTTGAGCAGCAGCCCCACCAGCAGCACTCCGGACAGGTACGTGCACAGCAGTGTCTGTTTGGAGTCGGCGACGGCGCTCGCCGAGCCGAGTTGGCGCCCGGCCCTTCGCTGCGCGGCGGACAGGAACGGCATCACCACCAGCGAGACCGCGGCGAGGGCGATGCCGACCGTGGAGTGCTCGGCGTCCTCGCCGCCGGTGAGACCGCGCACCGACTCCACGCTCACATAGGCCGCGAGCGCGAAGAACGACACCGCGATCACCTTCAACGCGACCCGCTCGCGTGCTTCGGGGTCCTTTCCGGCGAACTGCCATGCCACGGCCGCCGCCGAGGCGACCTCGATCACCGAGTCGAGCCCGAAGCCGATGAGCGCGGCCGAGGAGGCGAGTGTCCCCGCTGTGATGGCGACGATCGCCTCGACGACGTTGTAGGTGATGGTGGCGGCGACCAGGAGGCGAACCCGCCGGGTCAGTCGCGCGCGGCGGCTCGGCGTGAGTCCGGTCGGGGGCCGGTCGGCGCAGCACGTGTCGGCGCAGCATGCGTCGCCGCAGTCTGGCCGTTCCTGCGGCGTGGTCGTGAGGTCGAGGTCCTCGCGGGTGTCCTTTGTGGTCATCGCGGCGTCTCGGTGTTCACGGTCGCCGCCGGTGTCGTGGGCTGCTCGTCGAGGCACGGCTCGGCGGTGTCCACGGCGAGCACCACCGTGACCAGCTCGCTCAATGCGTGGGCCAGGTGCACCTCGGCGATCTCGTAGCGGACCTGGCGGCCCTCGTGGGTGGCGATCACGAGCCCGCAACCGCGAAGGCAGGACAGGTGGTTGGACACGTTGGAGCGGGTCAGACCGAGTTCGGTGGCGAGTTTGCCCGGGTACTGCGCCCCGTCGAGCAGCGAGAGGAGGATGCGGCAGCGGGTGGGGTCGGCCAGCGCGCGGCCGAGGCGCGCCAGCGCCGACTCCCGCGTCTCATACATCAGCACGAGGTGGATAGTACAGCCAACGCTGATATAACAGCCAATGCTGAATAGTGCACTTTTCACTGACAGGAGTTGTCATCCGAGGTCGCCGCACTGGACCACGCCGGGGTGCACGTCGCCGGGTTTGTCCTCACGATGGCGGGCATCATCGCCACAAGTGCCGGGCTCACGCTTCTTTCCGGCGACCCGGTGACACTTGTCGCGTTCGTGCTGCTGATGACCGCCGTGGAGATCCAGGTCCGAGCGGTGGAAGAGCCTTACCTGCCGCACGCACACGGCTCGGCCTACCGCGATTATGCAGCCCGTGTCGGACGGTTCCTTCCTGGAATCGGGTGCGGCAGAAGTTGACCCCGGTCAGCCCAGCGCCTGTGGTGCGACGATCGCGGCGACCGCGACGAAGGCGGCCACGCCGAGCACGACGACGGCGAACGCCGTGCGTACGATCCGGCCGGCAAGCCTGCTCGCCAGCCCGCCCGCCGCGATGGCCGCCACCAGAGTGGCGATCCCGAACGGCACGAACACGGCCGGATCGATCTCGCTGATCGCGTCGGCGTGCGCGACGAGGCCCGACAGGGAGTTGGCCGCTACCACGACGAGTGAGGTGGCCACGGCCTGCTGCGGTGTCAGACCGAGGAGCAGGCCGAGCGCGGGCACGACGACGAACCCGCCACCGACGCCGAACAGTCCCGTCAGCACACCGACCGCGGCTCCCGCGAGAACGACCTTGGGCAGGCAGCGCCGCCAGTTCACCTTTTCACCGGACGCGCGGCAGGCACCAGCGTGGTCTTCGCCACCGTCATCACCGTCGCCACCCTCGCCACCGCCACGCAGCATGCGGACGGCGACGGCGACCATGAGTCCCGCGAAGGCCAGCAGTAGCCAGCGCTGCGGCAGGAGCCTGCCCAGTGCCGCGCCGCCGAAGGTGGCGGGAACACCGGCCGCCGCGAACGCGAACGCGATCCGCCACCGCACCGCCGCGCGGCGGCGTCCAGGCAGCAGCGCCCCGAGCGAGGCGACCGCGACCACGGACAGCGACATGGGGATCGCCACGTCCAGTGGCTGACCCGCCCCGTAGACGAGGGCGGGCACGGCGAGGATCGCGCCCCCGGCTCCCAGCGCCCCGAGCGTCAGCCCGATGCCGACACCGATCCCGATCGCCGCGATCACGGCTCACCCGCGAGCACCGGCACCACCGGCACAACCGGCACAACCGGCACAACCGGCACCGCCGTCGAGTTCCGGCACGGGTCAGGACTCCAACGGCACGCCCGCCTCGGCCGCGTTGTCGAAGGAGTCGTCGATCAACACGACGTCCCGCCCCGCGCGGGCGAGCAGGGACGCCGCCGCAGCGGCCCGGTAGCCGCTGCCGCAGTGCACCCACACCGTGCCGTGGGGAACCTCTCCTGCCCGCTGCGTCACCTCATACAGGGGCACGTGCACGGCCGACCGCACGTGGGAGTCGCCGAACTCGCTTCTCGTGCGCACGTCGAGAACGACGTCGGGGGCCGGTAGCTCCCCATCGGTGGCGCTGCCTCCGCCGCCTCCGCTGCCACCGCTGTCGAACGCGGCGGCGAGGTCGGTGAAGGTGGCCACCGGGATGCTCGTCAGCTGAGCCCGGTCGGCCGCCAGCTCATCCGGGGTTCCGGTGGCGGCCGCAGCCAGCCGGTCGATGCCGATGCGCGCGAGTTCGCGCTGAGCCTCGGCGACCTCGTCGGCGGTCTCGCCGAGCAGGGTCAGCGGGGCGCCCCAGTCGATCATCCAGCCGAGCCAGGTGACCATCGGGCCGTCCAGTCCGAGGCTCACGGTGCCCGCGAGATGCGACTTCACGAACGCCTTGCGGGAGCGGAGATCGACGACCCATTCGCCGCCGTCGAGCCGCCTGCGAAGCTCCTCGGGATCGGCGTGGGTGGGGGCGCGCAGGTCGAGCGGTTCGGGGCCTGCGATGTTGCGCACGCCCATGTGCGCGTAGTAGGCGGGGTAGGCGTCGAGGCCCGCGAGTGTCTGCTCGACGAACTCGTGTTCGGCGAGTGTGAACGCCGGGTTCGCCGACTTCTGCTCTCCGATGGTGGAGGCGTCGCCCTCGGCGGGACTCGCGGAGCAGAAGCTGCCGAAGCCGTGGGTCGGCCAGATGTGCGCGCCGTCCGGCAGCAGATCGCCGAGCTTGCGGACCGACGTGTGCTGGTGGCGGGCCAGCTCCTCGCTGTGGTGCTCTCCCAGCAGGTCGGTGCGGCCCGTGGTGCCGTAGAGGAGGGAACCGCCGGTGAACACGCCGACCGGGCCTTCGCTGCCCTCCAGCACGTAGGACAGGTGGTGGAAGGTGTGTCCCGGGGTCGCGACGGCGCGGATGCGCAGGCGGGGGGAGACGTCGATGATGTCGCCGTCGTCGAGCGCGCGATGCGGGAACGGCGGGTCGTCCTTGGCGGAGACGCCGTAGTCCGCGCCGGTCAGCCGGGACAACTCCAGCCCTCCCGACACGTAGTCGTTGTGGACGTGGGTTTCGAGGACGAGCCCGATGCGCCCACCGAGCCTGCCCGCCGCGGCGAGCACTCTGTCGATGTCGCGTTGCGGATCGACCACCACCGCGACCTCGCCGTCGGAGGCGACGTAGCTGCGGTCTCCCAGCGCCGACGTCTCGATCACCTCGACGGTGAGCCCGCCCGACAGCCGGGGCCGGAGTGCGTCGCGTTCCGGTCGGTCGGTCATTCCTGCCACCCTTCGTCACGGTTCCCTCGCGTGATTGCTCGCGTTGGAGCGCGTGCCCAGGACGGGGGAGTCGCAAACCCCGGCGCGGCCGAGAACACCGCAGGACACGGGCGGGGCACGAGGGCGCACCGGGACGACACCGATCGGCGCCGATCGAGGCCGATCGGCACAGCACACGCGTGACGCTGAATTGCCACCACCGTGGCGGTGTGTTCGGTCGAGCACACCTCACCGGACACGGCACGTCAGCGATTTCCCACGGCCGGTACGGTCAGCGCGCTGAACCTGGCAGGAAGGTGTTGCGGGAGTTGTCTGTGTCCGATCCGCCCTCTTCGCGTGTGATCGCGGAGCCGACAGCAGAGCCGGTGGCGCCGCGGCGCCGCGCGTTCCGGCCCGAGTTGCAAGGTTTGCGTGCTCTGGCCGCGCTGCTCGTGGTCGTCTACCACGTCTGGCTCGATCGCGTGTCCGGCGGCGTTGACGTGTTCTTCGTGATCAGCGGGTTCCTGATCACCGGCCAGCTGTATCGGGCGACTTCCCGTGGGCGGATCGAGTTCCGGCGCGCCTGGGGCCGGATGGTCACCCGCCTGCTCCCCGCCGCGGTGATGGTCCTGACGGTGACCATGGTCGTGGCCGTGCTGGTGCTTCCGGAACACCGCTGGATGGCCACGGCGCGGGAGGTCGTGGCCTCGGCGCTGTTCTTCGAGAACTGGCAGCTCGCGGCGACCTCGGCGGACTACTTCGCCCAGCACTCGACGGCGAGTGTGACGCAGCATTTCTGGTCGCTGTCCATCCAGGGCCAGTTCTATCTGGTGTGGCCGCTGCTGGTGGCGTTCGTGGCGTTGCTGGCGCGTAGGGCGGGCTGGACCCTGCACCGGTCACTTCTGGCGGCTCTGGCGGTGGCGTTCGTGGTGTCGCTGTCGTACTCGGTGTGGTTGACCGCGACCGACCAGCCGCTGGCGTACTTCCACTCGGCGACCAGGGTGTGGGAGTTCGCCCTCGGTGGGCTGGTGGCGTTGACGATCGACGCGGTGAGCCTGCCGCGAACGGTGCGGATCGTGCTCGGCTGGGCCGGGGTGGCGGCGCTGGTCTCCTGCGGGATCGTGTTGCGGGTGGGTAGCTCCTTCCCCGGCTACGCCGCGTTGTGGCCGACGATGGCCGCGGTGCTGGTGCTGGTGGCGGGCTCCACCGGCAGCCGGTTCGGGGTAGACCGGTTTCTCTCGGCCCGGCCACTGGTGCGCATGGGCGACTGGAGCTATGCGCTGTATCTGTGGCACTGGCCGCTGCTGGTGTTCTTCCTCGTGGCGAGCGAGAAGGACACCGTGGGCGTCGGTGAGGGCGCCGTCGTGATCGGTGTGTCGGTCGTGCTCGCCGTGCTCACCCACCGGTTCGTCGAGCAGCCCGCCCGCTCCGCGCGCCTGGTGACGGCGACGCCCTGGGGCGCCTACCGGTTCGGGGCGCTCGTGCTGGTTCCGGTGTTGCTGGCATCGGGCGGCTGGCAGTGGGTGACGGCGCAGCGCGCGTCGTTCACCGTGGCCGCCGAGGAGCGCGTCCACCTCGGGGCACAGGCCGTGCACAACCCCGCACCCCTGATGGACGCGCGCAAACCCGTCGTGCCACCGTTCGCGGCGCTGCCCGAGCAGTTCGACAGCTTCGGCGAGGAGGAGTGCCACTACTCGCCGGAGAACGAGGAGTTGCGGATCTGCACCGTTGACCCCGACGGCGAACCGATCCGCAGGATCGTCGTCGTCGGCGACTCCCATTCCCAGCAGTACATCGCCGCGCTGCGCCCCGTCGTCGAGCGGCGGGGCTGGCAGGTCGTCTCGATGGGCAAGGGCGGTTGCCCGTTCACCACCGACGCGGTGGAGGAGGACTGCCGTGCGTGGAACGACGCCGTGCTGGGGGAGATCATCGAGACCAGGCCGGACGCGGTGATCACGATGGCGACGCGGGACGTGCGCGCGGGATTGACGGAATGGACCCCTCCCGGCTACGTCGAGCAATGGCAGGCCCTCCACGACGCCGGGATTCCGGTGGTGGCGATCCGCGACAGCCCCCGCTACGACTTCGAGCCGTCGGAGTGCGTGCAGAAACACGGCGCCGACGCGCCGCGCTGCGCGGGGGTGCGAGCGGACCTGCTGTCCCCGAACCCGCCGTACCTCGACATGGAGGGCGTGCCGCAGACGGTGTCGTTCCTCGATTTCAGCGACTACTTCTGCGACGCGCAGACGTGCCCACCGGTGATCGGCAACGTGCTGGTGTACATGGACGACAACCACGTCACCGCGACCTACCTGGAGACGATGTCGCCGATCGTGGAGACCAGGCTGGTGGAGGCATTGCGCTGGCAGGACGACCCCTCGCCGGGCGGCCCCGACGAGTGAGAAACCGCGCCGGTAGAGTGCCCACACGATGAGCGACATCGACGTGGCCGGGGCGCTGGGTGAGCACTTCGCGCTCGACGTTCGGGAGGTCGTGCCGATCGGCGAGGGCACCGACCGGGCGGCGACGGTGTGGAAGGTCCAGGTCCCCAGTGGCCGCGCCTACGCCGTGAAGTGGACATCCGGCGGGTCCCCCGCGGGGCTCGTATTGTCCTCGGTGCTCGCCGCCGTCCGGCCGGACACAACGCCGGCGTCGGCAACGCGCGGGGCGCCCGCGCCTGAACTGGATGGGGCGCCCGCGCCTGAACTGGATGGGGCGCCCGCGCCTGAACCGGATGGGGCGCCCGCGCCCGTGCGAACCAGGGCAGGCGCGCTGTGGGCGACGGTGGCGGGGCGGCGGCTGTCGGTGGTGGAGTGGCTGCCAGGACGCAGCGCCGCCGAGTCCGCTCCGACGAGCGAACACTGGGTCGCGTTCGGTCGGCTTCTCTCTGCCCTCCACGGTCTGCCTCTCGACGACGAGCTGCGCCGGTGGCTGCCGCGCGAGGACTTCGACCCCAGCCGGTGGGCTGCCGCGTTCGACCGGGTCGATGCGGCACTGGACCGGGCACCGGACCGCGGCGAGGACGGCTGTCTCACTCGCCTTGCCGCGCTGTGGCGGCAGCGGCGCGACGACCTGCGCGGAGTGCGGGAACGCACTGTGCGTGCTGGGCGGTCATTGTCCGCGCGGGCCGGTGACGTGCGAATCGTTCCGTGCCACGGCGACGCGCACGTGGGCAACCTCGTGCTCACCGGAGCCGACACGGTCGCCTTGCTGGACTTCGACGACTGCGTGCTCGCCCCGCCTGAGCGGGATTTGATGTTCGTCCTCGGTGGTGGCGTTTTCCCGGGGCGGCTGGTCACGCCGGAGCAGCAGGAGGCGTTCCTGCGGGGTTACGGCGCGCATGCGACCGACGACCGGCTGCTGAGCTACTACCGCGGCCTGCGTGTGCTGGAGGACGTCGCCGACCCCGCCGCGGTGGTGCTCGACACCACCGCGGCACAGGCCCAACGGTCGGACAACCTCGGTTACGTCGCCGCGACGCTGGCACCGGGTGGGTTGCTGGATCAGGCGCTCGGCGTGGGCTGAGTGTCGTACTCGCTGGCGTCCAGCCGCCGCTGGACGCTCTCGGCGATCGAGGCCAGCGCCGAGACCTGCTCGGGTGTGAGTTGATCGAACACCAGGTCGCGCACGGTGGCGACATGGCCAGGTGCGGCGCGCTCGATGGCCTCGCGGCCACGGTCGGTGAGCACCACGAAAGAGCCCCTGGCGTCGCTGGGGCAGTCCTCGCGGCAAACGAGACCCCGCTTTTGCATCCGGGCGAGGTGGTGGGAGAGCCTGCTCTTCTCCCACTGGAGTGCCACCGCGAGCCTGCCGATGCGCATGCGCGGTTCCGGCTGGTCGGTGAGCTGGACGAGCACCTCGAAGTCGGAAAGGGACAGGCCGGATTCGGTCTGGAGCTGACGGCTCAGGCGCGCCGTGAGCTTGGCGTGCATGGCGAGGTAGCCGCGCCAGGCGCGCTGTTCGTGGTCGTCGAGCCATCGTGTCACGCATCTCAGCCTACCCGGAATGGTTGACGCGTCACCTACGTTGAGAGGGATGACAGGATGACACGTCAACTACCTGAAGGAGCGGACACATGACCGCGAGCACCGACTACGCCCAGCTGACCGGCACCTACACCATCGACCCCTCCCACAGCCGCATCGGTTTCGTGGCAAGGCACGCCATGGTGACCAAGGTGCGCGGCGCGTTCAACGAGTTCGACGGCACCGCCACCGTCAACGGCGACGACCCCGCCGCCTCCTCGGCGCAGCTGACCATCAAGGCCGCGAGCATCGACACCCGCAACGCCGACCGCGACGGGCACCTGCGCAGCAACGACTTCCTCGCCATGGACGAGCACCCGGAGATCACCTTCCGCTCCACCGCGATCGCGCAGACGGGCCAGAACAGCTTCGACGTCACCGGTGACCTCACCATCAAGGGCGTCACGCGCACGGTCACCATCCCCCTGACCTTCGAGGGCCAGGCCACCGACCCGTTCGGCAACGTCCGCGTCGGCTTCGAGGGATCGACCACCATCAACCGCAAGGACTTCGGCGTCACCTGGAACGCGGCGCTGGAGACCGGTGGCGTTCTCGTCAGCGACAAGGTCACGCTGGAATTCGAGATCTCCGCCATCAAGCAGAGCTGAGCCGCACGACGGCACGAGGAGTCCTGCCATGTCATCAGCGCCTTCAGCGCCTTTCCTGGCACTCGCGAGCAGCGGGCTGCACCACGTCACGGCCATCGCCTCGGACCCGCAGGCCAACGCGGACTTCTACCTGCGGACGCTGGGACTGCGGCTGGTCAAGACCACGGTCAACTTCGACGCACCCGACGTGTACCACCTGTATTACGGGGACGCCGAAGGCAGGCCGGGCACCCTGCTGACGTTCTTCCCGTTCGGCACCGTCCCCCCGGGGCGCCGTGGTGCGGGACAGGCCACCACCACGGCGTTCTCCGTGCCGGCCGAGTCGATCGGCTGGTGGCGGCAGCACCTGCGGAGACACGGAACCGACGTCGGTGAGGTGGTCGAACGCGACGGCGAGGCGACGCTGACGTTCTCGGACCCCGACGGGCTGGAACTGATGCTCGTCGCCCACCCCCAGCCCGATCCGCGCGATGCGTGGGACAACGGCGTCGTACCCGCCGAGCACGGCGTCAGAGGCCTGCACTCGGTGACGCTGTCCACCGCCGACGCGGCAGGCACCAGCACCATGCTGGAGCAGCTCGGCCTTCGCCTCACCGCGGAACACGGGCGGAGGCTGCGGTTCGCCGCCGACGAAACAGGGCCCGGTGCGCTGGTGGACGTGCTCGTCGCACCGGCCGAACCTCGCGGGCTTGTCGCGGGAGGAACCGTGCACCACGTGGCGTTGCGCGCGCCAGACGACGCCACGCAGCAACGCTGGCGCGACGAACTGGTCGCGAGCGGAAAGGACGTCACGGAGATCCGCGACCGCCGGTACTTCCGGTCGATCTACTTCCGCGAGCCGGGAGGGACGCTGCTGGAGATCGCCACGGACGGGCCCGGATTCGGTGTTGACGAGCCGCTGCTGGAACTCGGCAGGGCGCTGAAGCTCCCGCCGTGGCTCGAACCGAACCGCGAGCAGATCGAAAACGCCCTTCCCTCACTGGCCGTTCCGGGCGAGAACAACCCGGATCTCGGGCAGCAGGCCGCGGTGTGAACCCGGCCGGGGTGGCGCGCCCACCGGGGCACGCCACCCCGGCCGGTTCGTCACTCGGATCGCAGGCCGTCCTGCCTGCTTACCTGCCGGAGAAGGGGCAGGGCGAGTGCTGTGGCCGTGAGGACGGCGAGCACCGCCGCCCCGGACACGATCCCCAGAAGCCCTGCGTCCAGCCACAGGTCCAGCCCCACATAACGCAGGATGGGCAGTGTGATGCCGCATCCCGCCACCAGCGCGAGGACAACGCCGACCGCCATCGGCACGGCGTTGTGCCACAGCGCTCCTCGCGCGAGCACCGACAGTGGAACCCCGGAGGCCGCCAGTGCCGCCAGCGGGCGGCGCCGCTCCACGATCTGCTCGATCGACAGCAACAGCAGCGACAGCGCGGCCACCGCCAGCACGAACAGCGACGCCGCGAGCAGCAGGCTCCTCAGCGTGGCCGTCGCCTCGTCCAGCCGCCCGCTTTCGAACATGTCCGGCGAGCCCGGCCCGAGAGCCGCGTTCCACGCCAGGGGAGCGATGGCCAGTGCGGCTGCCTCGTAGACGGAAGCGGGTTCGCCCTGACCCACCACGTACAACACCTGTAGTCCAGCTGGCATCGGTGTCCGGCCGAGCGCTCCCGGCGTCACGAGCACGACACCCCTGACCGCAGGGGTGGCCCGCTGCGCGGGAACGTGAACGCCCTCGCCCCGAGGTATCCACACGGGACCGAGTTCCGCTTCCGGTCCCGCATGGGAGACGAATCGCATCGGCTCACTCGGCGGCCAGGCTGGCGTTCCGTCCTCGGAGCCGACCACGAACACATCACCGTCGGCGCAGCGCCCGATCTCGGCGAGGACGGCGAGCGCCGCACAGTCGCCGATCTCCACGAACGCGCCGCCACCCTCGCTGTCGTCCACCGGCCGCAGCCAGGTGCGCACGACGTGATGGGCGCCGGTGATTCCCGGAGTGCCCGCGAGCAGGCGCTGCGCCTCCGCCGCGTTCTCTGCGTCCACCACGACCTCGGCCGCCACCGGGGAGGACGACCGGGTTTCTCCGGGTTGACCGGGTTGGCCGGGTTGACCGGGTTGACCGGGTTGGTCACCGCCGATCGCGCCGAGCAGGGTCTGGACGAACACCGACCCGGCCAGCACGACGGCCAGCCCCGACACGACGCGGCTCGCGGTTCCGCTGTCGAGTTGCAGCCTGCGGATCGCCAGTTGCCAGGCAGGTGAGCCGCCACGCAACCGGGACACCAGCTTCTCGACCACCCACGGCAGCAACACCGCGACGCTGACCAGCAACAGCCCGCTTCCCGTGGCCAGGATCGGTCCCACGAGGTCGCTGCTCTCCCTCTCCTCCACGAACACCGTCGCCGTCATCAGCGAAGCGCCGAGTGCGGTGATCGCCCACCGCCAGCCCATCCGCCTGCGCCGGGGCCCGCCCTGGCGGACTACGCCCAGCGGTTCGACCACGACCCGGCGCAGCCCGAACACGGCCGCGCCCACGGCCAGCCCCGGCACGAGCAGCGCGATCGCCACCGCCACCAGGAGGGGCGGGGTGAAGTCCTCGGGGAAGAACCGGAGCCCGAAGAGATCGAGCCCGCCGATCAGCGGGCGCAGCATCATGAACAGCGCGGCACCGGCCGCGAGACCGGCGAGCGCGCCGAGCAGCGACTCGGCCGCCGCGATCCGGCGCACCTGGGCGGCGCCGACTCCCAGCAGGCGCAGCGCCGCCAGCCTCCGTTCCCGCTGCGCCGCGCCCATCCGCGACGCGGTGGTGACGAAGACGAGCAGCGGGAGCACGAGGATGACGGCGATGGGTGTCACGAGCGCGGCGGCGGTGACGTTCGGTGCCATGGCAGCCGGTTCGGCACCGAACCCGTAGACCGCCTCGGTGTCCCCGGCCTGCCTGAGCCGGTCCTCCTCGGCGCCGAGGTAGACGACGAGGTCACCCGCCGTGGCCAGTCCGGGCTTGCCGATCTCACCCACCACGGTGCCGCCGATCCGTGCTCGCGCGGAGACACCCTGCGGGCCTGCCAGAAACTCCGCCGCGGCGGGGGAGACCACGACCTCCCCTGGCGCGGGAATCCGGTCCAGCCCCGGCGGCACCGGCGCGTCCGGCCCGCCAGGGGCGACGACGACGGCCTGGACGTAGTCGTCACCGGTGTCGAGGAACCAGTCGAGCCGGTAGAGCGGATCGACACCCGGCCGGGGTACGAGCACGGGAGTCTGACCCGCCTCCCTGCGTTGCTGCTCGTCAACGAGCGTGATCACCGACGCCGCCGGAAGCAGCAGCGCGACCACCAGCGCCACGCCCAGCGTGGTCATGGCCAGCCGCAGCAGAGCCTGACCCGAGACCCGGCCGCCCCCGACGGCCAGCCGGAGCCCGAGCAGAAAATCGCGGATCATCCCACCAGCTCCGGATCTCTCACCCTGCCGTCGCGGACGACGATCTCGCGATCGGAATGCGCGGCCACCCTCGCTTCGTGGGTGACCAGCACGACAGCCGCACCGGTGTCGCGGGCGGCCTCGGTGAGCAGCCGCATCACCGTCTCGCCGTTGAGCGAATCGAGTGCGCCGGTCGGTTCGTCGGCGAAGACGACCTTCGGGCCGGTGACCAGCGCTCTGGCCACCGCCGCGCGCTGGCCCTGCCCTCCGGACACGTCGCCGGGCCGCCGCGAGCCGAGATCGCCGACGTGCAGCCGCTCCAGCCACTTCCCGGCCCTGGTCTCGGCGGCCCTGCGCCTGACACCGGTCAGGCGCAGCGGCAACGCGACGTTCTCCAACAGCGTCAGTTCAGGCACGAGCTGGCCGAACTGGAAGACGAACCCGAACTCGGTGCGGCGCAGTGCGCTGCGTTGCCTGTCGCTCATCGCGTGCAGGTCGTGTCCGTCGTAGTGGATGGTGCCCGAGTCCGGCGTGACGATCCCGGCGAGGCAGTGCAGCAACGTCGATTTGCCTGACCCCGACGGCCCCATCACCGCCAGTACCTCACCCGCCTTCACGGTCGCGCCGGCACCGCGCAGCGCCGTCGTGGGGCCGAACGACTTGTGCAGGTCACGGGCCACCAGCAGTGGTTCGGTCATGACCGCACCGCCTCGCCGAGCGCGTCGAGCCGGTCGGCCGTCAGTTCCAGCCACCGCAGGTCGGCTTCGAGGTGGAACAGCGCGTGGTCGCAGATGAGCTGATCGGCCAGATCCCCTTCGGCCTTGCGCCTGGTCAGCTTCCGCATGACCGCGAGGTGAGCCGCGCGCTGGGTGTCGAGGATGTCGTGGGCGCTGCGGCCGGACAGCAGCGCCAGCACCACCTTCGTGTAGAGGGTGTTCTGGAGGTACGGTTCCGGGTCCTCCGGGGTGGTCAGCCAGCTCTCCACATCGGTCACGCCCGCGTCGGTGATGGTGTAGCGCTTGCGGTCCGGCCCCGCGCCCTGCTCCACCCCGGCCTCCTCGACGAGGCCGTTGCGCAGCAGCCGCGACAGCGTCGCGTACACCTGGCCGTAGGCGAGTGGTTTGCCCTGCGCGAAGCGCTCGTCGTAGGCGCGCTTGAGGTCGTAGCCGTGTCGTGGCGCTGGTTCGAGCAAGGCCAGCAGTGTCCTGGACACCGACATGCCTTCCCCCTCTTGTCTTCGTCGGTCACTGGATCATCGGACTATACACCGAGTGTATTCACTAAATGTATACCCATGGTGGATAGCTCGCCTTGTTGCGGAAAGCACAATTGCATAATTCTGCAATTCGAGACATCATGGAGCGGTCACTCGATGTCCGACAGCGTGGGGAGTGCCGTGCCGGTCCCGCTCTATCAGGCGAAGGCGGAGTTCTTCCGCATGCTCGGCCACCCGGTGCGCATCCGGGTTCTCGAACTGCTCCAGGACGGCCCCAAACCCGTCCGCGAACTTCGCGCCGCCATCGACGTCGAAGCTCCCAGCCTGTCGCAGCAACTCGCGGTGCTGCGCCGCTCCGGCATCGTCACCGCCACCCGCGACGGATCGACCGTCGTCTACGCGCTCGCGGGCGGCGACGTCGCCGAGTTGATGCGCGCGGCCCGCCGCATCCTCACCGACATGCTGGCAGGGCAGAACGAACTGCTCGACGAGCTGCGCGCGGAGGAGGCCGGATGAGCGAGACGCTCTCCGCCGCGTGGTCGCGGGTGCGTTCGCTGTTGCCGGGCCGCGCCGATCTCAAGGCGGTGCGGCGCAACCCGCGCCGCGATCTGCTGGCCGGACTCACCGTGGCGATCGTCGCGTTGCCACTGGCGCTCGGTTTCGGAGTGTCCTCGGGACTCGGCGCGGAGGCGGGGCTCGCCACGGCCGTGGTCGCGGGCGCTCTCGCCGCCGTGTTCGGCGGGTCGAACGTGCAGGTCTCCGGCCCCACCGGCGCGATGACCGTCGTGCTCGTCCCGATCGCCGCGGCCCACGGCCCCGGCGGTGTGCTCACGGTCGGGCTGATCGCCGGGGGCATTCTCGTGGTGCTCGCCTTCGCCCGCGCGGGGCGGGCGATGCGCTACATCCCGGCCTCCGTCGTGGAGGGTTTCACGCTCGGCATCGCCTGCGTGATCGGGTTGCAGCAGATCCCGAACGCGCTCGGCGTTGACGGGCTCGACGGCGACCACGTCCTCGGCCTCACCTGGCAGGCCGTGGTGGCCTTCGTGGGGCAGCCGCACTGGACACCGGTCGCGATCGCCGTCGGCGTGGCCGTCGTGATGCTCGCCGGTAGCCGCTGGCGCCCCGGCGTCCCTTTCTCCATCCTCGCGATCATCGTCGCGACCGTGGTCGTCGAGATCGCGGGCCTCGACGTGACGCCGATCGGTGAACTGCCTTCCGGGCTGTCTGCGCCGTCACTCGGCTTCCTCGACCTCGCCACGATTCCCGGCCTGCTGCCGTCCGCGTTCGCCGTCGCCGCACTGGCCGCGCTGGAGTCGCTGCTGTCGGCCTCCGTCGCCGACGGCATGACCGTGGGACAGCGGCACGACCCCGATCGCGAACTGTTCGGCCAGGGCCTTGCCAACCTCGCCGCGCCGCTCTTCGGCGGAGTTCCCGCGACGGGCGCCATCGCCCGCACGGCCGTGAACGTCAGGGCGGGCGCCGGTTCCCGGCTCGCGGCGCTGACGCACGCCGCCGTGCTCGCCGTGATCGTCTACGCCGCCGCGCCGCTGGTGTCCGCGATACCGCTCGCCGCGCTCGCGGGGGTGCTGCTGGCCACGGCGGTGCGGATGGTGGAGGTCGGCAGCGTCACCGCGATGGCGCGGGCGACCCGGCCCGACGCCGTCGTGCTCGCCGTGACCGCCGTCGCCACCGTGGCCCTCGACCTGATCTACGCAGTGCTGATCGGGATGCTCCTGGCAGGCGCGCTGGCGTTGCGCTCGATCGCGCGCAACGCCCGCCTGCACAAGATCACGCTCGCCGGGGACCTTCCCGGAGCCACCACCGACGAGGAACACGCACTGCTGTCGGAGCACATCGTGGCCTACCGCCTCGACGGGCCCTTGTTCTTCGCCGCAGCCCACCGGTTCCTGCTGGAGCTGGCCGACGTCACCGACATGTCGGCGCTGATCCTGCGAATGTCACGGGTCACCACCATCGACGCCAGCGGCGCGCTCGTGCTCAAGGACGCCGTCGAGAAACTCGAACACCGGGGCATCGTCGTCTACATCTCCGGCATCCGGGACGGCCACCGCAGGCCGCTGGAAGCACTCGGCCTGCTCACCAGGCTCACGGACGCGGGCAGGGTCTTCACCACGACCCCCGAGGCCATCGCCGCGGCCCGCGCGCACCTGCACGGCACCGGAACACTCCCGGCGTCACGACCCGGACCCGGCTGACCGCCCGCGAACGGTGATCGGCACAAGACACGATCCGGTCAAGGCAGCAGTCTGCCGCGCTGTTCGTGCTGTTCTCGCCCTCGGCCGAGGTGCCCTTGGCCCGGACCACACCGTGTTGCGCAGGTGGTCGAGCGTCGCGGCGATGGCCTCGTCACCGCCGCGACCCCGGTAGACGTCGATGGCCACCTTGCGATACCCCTCGGCCTCGTCGTGCCGTCGCAGCCTCCGGCACACCTCGGCCAGCGCCATCGCCGCGAACCCCTCTGCGTAGAGGTTGCCGCTCTCGCGGCACACGGCGAGAGCCTCGGCGTAGTGGTCGGCGGCCTCCTCGTAGCGGTGCAACTGGGCGTGTCCGAACGCCATGCCGAGCAACAGTTCGCTCTCCGCGGCACTCTCACCGCTCCTGCGGGCCGCGGCGAGTGCCGTCTCGTACACGGCGATGGCGTCGTGCCAGTGGCCGCGCAGGTCGAAGTACCCGGTGAGCCGGAGCGGAAGCTGCCACGCGTGCTCGTCGAAGCCGTGCTCCTCCGCCGCCTCGACCAGCCGCCGCAGGTGCGGGTGGGTGTCGTCCCACCAGGACAGCGCCTGCTCGACACCGCCGAACGTCAGCGGCACCACCACGGGGTCGGGAGGGGTGAGGGGCGTGCGCCTCGGTGCGGGATGGATGAGCAGGTCGGTGGCGTCCGCCGTGTGCAGGTAGCAGTCGAGCAGGCGGCGCATCGCGGCGTGGACGTCCGCACGGTGCTGGGAGCGAACCCGATCGGCGAGGAACGCGGCGAGAAGATTGTGCAGTTCGTACCGGTACGGGGCGGACTGCCGCAGCAGGTGGGCATCCACGAGCCGCTCCAGCACCCGGTCGGCCTCGGCGACGCCGAGACCGGCGAGCGCGGCTGCGGCGTTGAGATGCATGCTCGTCGCCGGGTTCAGGGACAGCAGTGCCAGCACCCGCCGTGCTTCCGGGCCGATCCTGGTCATCGACACGGTGAATGCACCCGCGACGCCGTGCCCGCCCGCGCACAGCTCCCGCAGAGTCCTCCGATGGTCGCGCAGCCGTTCCCGCAGGTGCTCCAGTGTCCACGAAGGACGGTCGCGGAACCGGGTCGCCGCGATGCGCAGCGCCAGGGGCAACTGCCCGCACAGTTTCGCCACCTCGGCCAGCAGCGCGGGCCGTTGCCCGCTCAGCCGTGCCGCGCCCGCGACCCGCGTGAACAGGGTTACGGCGTCGTGCAGCGGAAGGATGTCGAGGGACACCGGGTGCGCCTGCGGCAGCCCGGTCAGACGCGTGCGGCTGGTGATCACGGTGCGGCTCACGCCCGCACCGGGCAGCAGGGGGCGGACCTGCTCCTCGCTATGCGCGTCGTCGAGCAGGACGAGCACCGCGCGGTCGGCCAGCAGCGACCGGAAGAGGTTGGCACGGGCGGTGATGTCGCCGGGAATGTTCCGTTCGGCCACTCCGAGGGCATGCACCATCTGGCCGAGCGCGTCGTCCGGCGACAGCGGACCGGTGCCGGGCGTGTGCCCGCGCAGATCGACGAAAAGCTGTCCGTCGGGGAAGGCGGGCGCGAGCCGGTGGGCAGCGTGCACCGCGAGCGTCGTCTTGCCCACGCCTGCCATGCCGTCCACCGTGGTGATCGCCGGCCCCCGGTCGTCCTCGGGGAAGCAGTCGCCGAGGAGTTCGGCCAGTTCCGCCGCCCTCCCGGTGAAGGAAGGTAAATCGGCAGGGAGTTCGGCCGGGTGCGGGGAGTGCCGCTCGCCGAGCACCGCGCGTGGCGCCGGGGGTGCCGGAGGTTCGTCGCACGGCTGGGCTGGTTCGCCACCGGTGCCGCCGGCGCTGGTCACCGCACGTCCTGGCGTGGCAGCCGCGAGGAGAAAGCTGTCACCCTCTCCGCCCGCGAGCAACTGCTGATGCAGGGAACGCAGCTCGGTGCCCGGCTCGATACCGAGTTCCTCGACGAGCCTCACCCTGGTCTGCCGGAACACGGTCAGCGCCTCGGTGCGCTGGCCGCATCGGTGCAGCGCGAGCATCAGCATGGCGGCCACCCGCTCCCAGAGCGGGTTCTTCAACAGCAGGGCGCGCAGCTCAGGCAGTACCTCGGCGTGCCGTCCGAGAGCCAGCCGGGTCATGAGGTACTGCTCGCGCACCTGTTCCCTGCGCGCTTCGAGCTGGGCCGCCTCTGCTTCGAGCTGGGGCCCGAGAGCCACGGTGTCCAGTGCCCTGCCGTGCCAGGTGGCCAGAGCGCTTTCGAAGTAGCGGCAGGCGACGGCACGGTTGGTGGCCCGCTCTCCCTTCGCCGCGAGGTCGGTGAAGGTCGCGAGGTCCAGCTCGCCCGGCCGCACGTGCACAAGGTGGCCGCCCCTGCCGGTCCGGAGCCGCGACTCCGGCTCGCCCGGCACCCGCAATGCCCTGCGAAGGCGGGTCAGGTAGGTGCGCAGGTTGGAGGGTGCGGAGGTGGGCAGGTCGTGCCAGACCAGTTCAAGAAGCCGCGCCGTCGGCAGCTCTTTGTTGGCGTGCAACAGCAACGCCACGAGCACCGCCCGCTGCCTCGGCCCTCCCACGGGGCGGTTCTGGCCGTGGAGGCGGACGCCGACCGGGCCGAGCAACCGGAATTCCACCGTGCGGCTGCCATGCATCACCGACGCTCCCCTCGAACGGCCTGCCGATACGCGCGGCGTGTGCGTATCTGTGTGCGGTCGATCGCAAGACTGTCTGTCTGCACAGTCCTCGCACACCGGCAACCGGGTGATCCTGGACACGTCCTGGCGGGTCTGTGGCAGCGGTGACGAGGTGGCACACGAACGGCCCGGGAAGGGGGCGCCGATGGCGGATGACGTACGGGGAAGGGCGTGTGCGGAGGCCCCTTCGCCGTGGCATGCGCACCAATCGGCCGAGGTTCCGGAGCAACTCGTACCCGTCAAACTGTTACGGCTCGGTGTCGTTCCCCGTACCGGCGGGGTCGATGACGCACACGTGCTGGCCCTGGCCTCGGCGAGCACCAGCCTTCCCCCGATCATCGTCCACCGGCCCACCATGCGGGTCATCGACGGTGTGCATCGCCTGCGCGCCGCGGAACTCGCGGGGAGGACCGCGATCGCAGTGCGGTTCTTCGACGGTGACCCCGACGACGCCTTCGTGCTCGCCGTCGAGGCGAACAGGGCTCACGGCCTGCCGTTGTCGCTGGCCGACCGCAAGGCCGCCGCCGCACGGATCATCCGCACACACCCGCTGCGGTCGGATCGGTGGATCGCCCGCGTCAGCGGGCTTGCCGCGACGACGGTGGGTGCGCTTCGCCGGTGTTCGAGTGTCGGAGACGAGCGGTCGAACACCAGAATCGGGCGCGACGGCAGGAACCGCCCTATCGACAGCTCGGTGGGGCGCAGGCAGGCCGCCGACCTCATGCGGGCCGACCCGGCCCGATCCCTGCGTGCCGTGGCGCGGGCTGTGGGAATCGCTCCGTCCACTGTGCTCGATGTGCGCAACCGGATCAGCGCGGGACTGGACCCCGTGCCCGCGCGGAAGGACGGCGCGGCGCGAACGAGCCGCACACGAGGGGAGCCATCGCGAAGGCGCACGAGCACCCGCACGGTGGCGGAGCCCGGCCCCGACGCGATCCTGCACATGCTGCGCCGCGACCCGTCGTTGCGGTTCAGCGAGGCGGGAAAGGCGCTGCTGCGCTGGCTCGACAAGCACACCGTTGCCGGTGTCGCTTCACCACCCGCCACGGGAATTCCCGCTCACTGCCTCGGAGTCGTCGCCGCACTCGCCCGCCACAACGCGCGCTTCTGGGCCGACTTCGCCGAGCGCGTCACCGAACTCGAAGAATTCGACGACCGCAGCGAGCTCGGCGAGGCGAAAGGATCAGCGGAGCAGGCCCGGTGACCGGCGAAGGCCGTGGCAGGGCAGGCAGAGCAGGCAGAGCAGGCACTGACGCCGCGCTGGCCGCCGTCTGGATGGGAACGCGACATGGAACGCAGCAGCGCACGATCCACCGTGCTCGTCACGGGAGGATGTGGCTTCGTCGGCGGCCACCTGGTCCGGAGCCTGGCCCGGCACGGTCACCGTGTCGTCGTGGTCGATCGCCTTCCCTGGCGTGACGGCCATGCCGAGTCGGTGTGCCTCGACGTGACCGACCCCGAAGGATGCCGCGAGGTGATGCGCGAGGTCGATCCGAAGGTGGTGTTCCACCTCGCCGCGTCCTCGACCATCGACTCCGCCTTCGCCGACCCGCACGGCTCCCTCATGTGCAACGTCACGGGCACCATGAACCTGCTCGAAGCCGCACGAAGGCATTGCACGAACCTGCACCGGTTCGTGCTCGCTTCCACCGACAAGGTCTACGGCGAACTTCATGCGGACGCCTACCTGGAAACGTCACCGCTGGCGGCGCGGGGTGTCTACGACGTCGGGAAACTGGCCGCCGACACGGTCACGCGCCTCTACGGCGACGAACTCGGGTTACCGGTGGCGACACTGCGGCTGTGCAACGTTTTCGGGCCCGGCGACCGGCACACCGGCTCCCGCATCGTGCCTCGCACTCTGAGCAGGCTGTTCGCGCCGGACGGCCCGCTCCCACCGGTGGTCTACGAGGGCTCGATGGAGCACGGCCGCGACTACGTCTACGTCAGCGACGCCGTGCGGGCTTTGCGCACCGTGGCTTTCCACCCGCGTGCCCTCGGAGAGGTGTTCAACATGGCACCGGCCGCCCACCGCACCACGCTCGACCTCGTCGAGGACCTCATCGAGGAGGCGCGGCGCGAGTGCGAGAAGCCCGACCCCGACCGCGCCCGCGCGATCGTGAAGAACGGATACGTTGTCGTGGCAGCCGACACCGGGGCGGCACTGCCCCGTGCTTTGACGAGACAACACTGCGACGCCACGAAACTCGGTGGCCTGGGATTCCGCGTCACCGTGTCGATGAAGGACGGCCTGCGCCGTACCGTACGCGCCTTTTCCGGTTCATCGGGGCGAACCTGACGAACACCCCCGATCCCTTGTGTCGCACGGGAAACGCTGGCTACGGTCGGCGAACAGGTGACCGGAAACAGCAGCGGGAAAAGCTGGAAAAGCTCCGGGAAACGATTCCCGGAAATCGACACCGCGAATTGACGGGCAGCACCGCCGCGCACTGCGGTGGACGTGAATCGTCCTGTCCCGATAGACAAGCCGAGCACATTCGGAGGAATGGTGGGCGAGCTGTCGAGCACCGAGCGGTCCTTCGACGGTGCCGATGAAGAGGATCGCCGCAGGACGGACTACGAACGCGAGCTGGCCGGCCTGCTCGCGCAGGGCATGTTCTGCGGCCCGCGCGCGGGAACGTGCCCGTGGTGCGGACATCCGGGACCGGGATTCCGTGCCCGGCTCGTGGATACCCGCCAGTGCAAGCCAGGCGTGTTCGACATGGACGAATGCCGATCCTGCGGCCACGTGTTCCAGAACCCCCGGCTCACGCCTGCCGCGCTCGCCTACTACTGCCGGGACTCCTATGACGGTCTCGGCCGCGACCACTACGCCTCGGTGGCGGAGTACAGCCGCTCGGCGCAGCGTGCGCGGGTGCGGCTGGTCACGGCTCACCGCCGCCCGACATCGTGGCTGGACGTGGGCGCCCGGCAGGGACATCTGTGCCGGGAGGCGCGGCGGATGCTGCCAGGGACACGCGTGACGGCTCTCGATCCGAGCCCCGAGGTGCTGCGCGCGAGGGACCGTGGCTGGACCGACGAGGCCGACCAGCGCCCGCTGACCCGCTTCGCCGAGGACCACCCCGGCGAGTTCGACGTCGTGAGTCTGGTCCACTACGCCGAACGCACCGCCGACCCGAGAGCGCAGTTCGCGGCCGCGCGGCGCCTGCTGCGGCCCGGCGGCGTGGTCTTGATCGAACAGGTCAACCCGCTCAGCCGGTACGCGGATCTGCACGGCCGTTACTGGTACTGCTGGCTGGCCCCGCAGAACCTGCACCTCATGCCCGCGGACAACGTGTGCGGCGCGCTGGGGGAACTCGGCTTCACCGTGGCGGACGTGCGGCGCGGTGCGGCGAACAAACCCTTCGACAACGTCGCCGCACTGCTCACGGCCCTCAACCACCGGCTTCCTCCGGCCCGCTCGTGGCCGTGGTCGTCGCGGAGGGCGAGCGTGGCGGGACGGGCGGCCAGAACGGCGGCGATGGTGCTGGCCGCTCCGGCGCTCGCGCTCGCACTGGCCGTGGACTCGCTGCTCCATCCGCTGATCAGCAGGGGCGGTGGAGGCAACACCTACCGGATCGTGGCCGTGGCGCGCTGAGCACCACAACCCGGCAGCAGGAGCACCGTGACGACGGAAGGCGGATTCGATGAACGTCGAGCAGTTGCAGGCTCGCGCCGAGAAGACGGCCGAGCGCGCCATCACCCACCTCTACGACCGGCAGCGTGAGGACGGCTCGTGGGTGGATCGGTTGTCCTCCTCGACGATCGCGACGGCGCTGGGGGCGTTGTCGTTGCACCGCGCCGATTCGGTGGCCTACGGGGCGAGGGTCGAGAACGCGGTGCGGTGGCTGCGTACCCATCAGCGGGAGGACGGGGGCTGGGCCATGGCCGACGCCGAGTGGCCGAGCAGCCCCGGGATGACCGCGTTCGGGCTCGCCGCCCTGCACGAGATCGACCCGCACGACTCCCAGCGCGCCATCGAGCGGGCGCACACGTTCATCGACGTCAACGACGGCATGAACGTGATCCCCGGACTCACCGGCGAAGCACCGAAGACGTGGCCCGCGGCGCTGCCGACGATCTGGGCTCTCACGGGGTTGCGGGACTTTGAGGCGCAACCCGACCTTCCCGTCGAGACGATCCTGGTGCCGCGCCGCTGGCGCAACAAGGTGTCGATCGCGCTGCCCGCGATCCTCGGCCTCGGGGTCATGCAGGCGCGCACGATGCGCCGTAGCCTGCCGCGGCGCGTCCTCGGCCGGATCGCCGAACCGCTGGCGCTGCGGTGGTTGCGGGGGATCTCCGGCACCAACGGCGGTATCGAGGAATGCCCCATGATCGCGGGATTCCTCTACCTCGGGCTCCGGCAGGCGGACGTCGCACCCGACCTGCAACGGGCGTCGCTGCGCTACCTGCTTGAGACGCAGCGGGACGACGGTTCGTGGGCCATCGACCGTGACCTGGAGATCTCGGTCACCGCCTACTCCATCATGGCGCTGTCGGAGTTCTCCGACGTGGCGAAGGAACCGCTGCTGGAAGGCACCCGCGAGTGGTTGCTGCGCAACCAGTGGAACAAACCGTTCAGCGAGTTCGACATCCCGGCAGGCGGCTGGAGCTGGGCCAATCCGTCCGGCTGGCCGGAATCCGAGGACACCGCCGTCGTGCTCGGCGTCCTGGCCGACCTCGGCGTGCCGCGCGAACATCCCTCGGTACAGCTCGGGATCGACTGGCTGCTGGCGATGCAGAACCGCGACGGTTCGTGGTCGGAATGGGTGCGCAACACGCACATCATGAACGACCGTCCCTGCCCCGGCGTCACCGCGCACGTGATCATGGCGCTTCAGCGGTACGGGATGCCCGACTCGCCCGGCAGCGCGATCGCCAGGGCGCTGGCCTACCTGCGCGGCCACCAGCAGAACGACGGCTCGATCTCGTCGGTCTGGTTCAGGGACAACACCCACGGCACGAGCAGGCTGCTCGAGGCGTTCGTGGATTCCCGCAGGGGCAGCGCTCCCTCCGCCGTCGCCGCCCGCGAATGGCTGCTCGCCAACCAGGCCGAGGACGGCGGGTGGCCGCTGCGGCACGAGCTGCCGCCGAGGGGCAGCACGGCCGAGGAGACGGCGTGGGCGTTGTTCGCGCTGGTGAAGGGCGGGGTCGATCCCCGCGATCCCGCTGCGCTGAGGGCGGTGGAATGGCTGGTGGACCACCAGGACGACCAGGGAACGTGGCGGCCGAGCAACGTCGGCCTCTACTTCGACGACCTGTGCTACACCGACGACCTCATCGCGCACACTTTCGCGTTGCGCGCCATCGGCCGCTGGTTGAGAAGGCTGGCTCCGGCGGGGGAGACCCGGTGAAGCCAGCGGCGGGCAGGCGGCCCCAGCCGGGCCGAGGCGGCGGCGCGGGCCTCCCTGCCGGCCCCGCGCTGCCCGCAGTGGTGCAGACCGCGCTGTGGGCAGCGGCGCCCGTGTGGTTCGGCCGGACCTGCCTCCGCCGGTACGGGCCGCTGTTCACCGCCCGCATCCTCGGTTTCGGACCCGTCGTCTACGCCTGTTCGCCCGAAACGATCCGGCGCATCCTGCTGGACGACGCCGCCGCGTTCGACGCCGCCTCGGCCAACGAGTCGATCCGGTTCGTGGTCGGTGAGCATTCGCTGCTGATGTCGGGCGGCGCCGAGCACACCCGGCGGCGCAAGCTGCTGATGCGTCCGCTGCACGGGCGCAACGTCGCCGACTACGTCGATGTGATGGTGTCCATCGTGGAGCGGGAGATGCGGTCGTGGCGACCGGGTTCCACGGTCAGGCTGCTCGACTGCTTCCAGCGCGTGACGCTGGAGGTGATGATCCGCGCGGTGTTCGGCATCACCGATTCCGCCCGGCTCGACCGGCTCCGCGTGCTCGTGCCCAAGCTGCTCGCGCTGAACCCGCTCATCATCCTGCTTCCCGCTCTGCGCAAGCCGTTCGGCGGCATTGGACCGTGGGCGCGATTCCAGCGGCTGCTGCGCGAGGTCGATGACATCATCCACGCCGAGATCCGCCAGCGGCGGCAACGGCTGGCCGCCGAACCGGACCTGCGGGGCAGCGACGTGCTCACGCTGCTGCTCACCACCTCCAGTTCCGGGACTCCGCTGTCCGACACCGAGTTGCGCGACCACATGGTGACGCTGCTGGCCGTGGGGCAGGAGACCACGGCGACGCAGCTCGCGTGGTTCTTCGAAAGGGTGCTCCGCAGCGGCTCCGCACTGCGGAGGGTGCAGGCCGCGGTCGATGAGGGAGACACCCGCGTCCTCGACGCGGCCATCCACGAGGCGATCCGTGCCAGGCCGACCACATTGGACGTCGGGCGCATCACCGTCGGGCGATGGGAGGCCGAGGGCCACTCGTTCCCGGCTGGCACGCTGTTCGCGGTGTCGCTCGGCCTGTTGCACCTTTCGCCGGACCTGCACCCGGTGCCGGAGTCGTACTCGATCGACCGGTTCCATCCTGTCGAGCCGCCCAGCACGCACTTCCTGCCCTTCGGCGGCGGGAACCACCGATGCCTCGGCGCGTCGCTGGCGATGGTGGAGATGCGCACGGTGATCACCACAATCCTGCGCAACGCCAGGTTGCGGCCTCGCCGCGCCGCGCCGGAGCGGGTCAAGCCCAAGGGGCCGATGCTCGTACCAGGACACGGCGCGGAGGTGGTCGTTGACGCGAACCACCTTCCCGCCTACGCCGCGAGCGCGACCGTGAGCGAGGAGACGACATGACCGCCACCGTCCGCGCCTTCCCGTTCCCCCGCGCCAGGCGTCTCGACCTCGAACCCGAGTACCGGGCGCTACGGGAACGGGAACCGGTGAGCAGGGTCGCCTTCCCCTACGGCGAGCAGGCGTGGCTCGTCACCCGCTACGCCGACGTGCGCACCGTGCTCACCGATCCCCGCTTCTCCCGCGCCGTGTCCCTTGAGCGTGACGTTCCGAGGGTGACCGAGGAGAACTTCAGCGGCGGGCTCGTGGCCATGGACCCGCCGGAGCACACCCGCGTGCGTTCGGTGTGCAGGCACGCGTTCACCGCCCGCACCGTGGCCAGGCTGCGGCAGCGGGCCACCACGATCGCCACCGACCTGGTCGAGACGGCGCGGCGTGAGGGCGGGTTCGACGCGGTGGAGGACTTCGCGCTGCCGTTCACCCTGAAGATGATCTGCGAACTGCTCGGTGTCCCTTACGAGGACCGCGACCACTTCCGCTACTGGGCCGAAGCGGGACTGGCCACCACCTCGCTCACCGAGGACGAACGGTGGCGCGCCACCGGCAACATGTGGGACTACGTCGCGAACCTGGTGGCCGAGCGGCGCGCGCACCCGCGCGACGACCTGATCTCGGCGATGCTGGCCGTGCAGTCCGAGACGGGCGCCGTCAGCGACGACGAACTCGTGATCGTGGCCATGACCATCCTCGTCGCCGGCTACGAGACCACCTCAACGCAGTTGCCCAACTTCCTGTACGTGCTGCTGGAGGACCGCGCCCGCTTCGAGACGCTGGTCGCCGACCCCGGGCTGATCCCCGGCGCGGTGGAGGAGCTGATGCGGTACGTGCCGCTGGAGGCCAACGGCACCTCACCCCGCTACGCGCTGGAGGACGTGACGCTGAGCGGCGTGCGCATCGAGGCGGGTGAGCCGGTGGTACCGGCGTCGGTGATCGCCAACCGGGACCCCGAGGTCTTCACCGATCCCGATCGGCTCGACTTCACCCGCAGCCCCAACCCGCACCTCGGATTCGGGCTGGGGGCGCACTTCTGCCTCGGAGCCCCGCTCGCGCGGCTGGAACTTCAGGTCGCCCTCGACGTCGTCACCACGGCGGTGCCGGACCTGCGGCTACCGGAGGACAACGACGGCATCGAGTGGAAGGAGGGGATGCTCGTGCGCGGCCCCTCCCGGCTCCCGCTTGCCGTGGATTCCGTGGACCCCGTGGACCCCACAGCGCCCGCACCGACCGCGTCACCTCGTCCCCAAAGGAGCAGGCCATGACCGCACCCGAACAACCGCAGGCAGGCGTCACCTCCCGCGAACCGCCTCCTGTCGAACGCTTCCGCCCCGCCGACCTCGACGA
This sequence comes from Saccharomonospora xinjiangensis XJ-54, assembly GCF_000258175.1. Lineage (NCBI taxonomy): Bacteria > Bacillati > Actinomycetota > Actinomycetes > Pseudonocardiales > Pseudonocardiaceae > Saccharomonospora > Saccharomonospora xinjiangensis. The sequence continues at coordinate 4,567,134 of NZ_JH636049.1, forward strand.
GCGCGACTGGAGCCGGTTGAGGGCGACCTGCCCGGTGTCGCGTGTGGACACCCCGGAGGGCGGCGAGGTGTGGCTGGTGAGCCGCTACGCCGACATCCGCGCCGTCCTGGCGAGCAGGCAGTTCAGCGTCTCACCCATCGACCCCGACAGGGGAACAGGCACGGCGGAGGCCAACGAGTCGATCTTCCAGGATCCACCGGAGCACACCCGCCTCCGCGGTCTGGTCGCGGGACCCTTCGCGGTGGGCTACGTCGGCCGGTACCAGGACACGATCCGCGCGGGGGCCGACCTGCTCCTCGACCGGATTCGCGAGGTGGACGGGCCGGTTGACGTGATGGAGGACTTCTCGAAGCCGCTGACGATGAACGTCATCTCCGAGGTCGTCGGCGTCCCGGAACCCGATCGCGCGCTCTTCCAGCGCCTGTCCGACCAGCTTCTCGTCCCGCTGTCCGAGGCGCAGGGAGTGGTCGCCCTTGAGGGCTGGCGGCAGCTCAACGACTACGTGCGCGACCTGATCGCCCAGCGCCGCCGCGACCCGCAAGGCCGGGATCGCCCCGACCTGCTCGCGCACATGATCCGCGCGCAGGAGGAGGACGGCATCGTCGATGACGTCGAGCTGGCCACCATGGTGCTCGGCCTTCCCGTCGCAGGGTATGTCAGCACAGCCAACGCGATCGCCGTCGCCATGCGGTACCTGCTGGAGTTCGGGTGGCTGGCCCGGCTGCGCGGCGAGCAGGAGGCCGGGCTGCGCAAGCAGTTCGTCGAGGAGGTCCTGCGCATCCAGTCCGGTGACAACGGCGAGTCCATGCCCCGGTTCGCCGCCGAGAACGTGCGGATCGGGGGCGTGCTGATCAGCAAGGGGGACACCGTGGTGGCGCCGCTGGTGGCGGCCAACCGCGACGCCGACATCTTCTCCGACCCCGAGGTGTTCGACCCGCACCGGCCGAACCTCGGCCGCCACGTCGCCTTCGGGTTCGGCATCCACCGCTGCCTCGGCGCGAACCTCGCGCGGCTGGAGCTGCGGATAGCGGTGGACGCACTCGTCGAGTGCGGAATGGACTTCGTGATGCTCGAGGCATGGAAAGCGGTCCCCTGGAAGGTCAACATGCTGGGCGACCGGTTCCCCGAACGGATGCCGGTGCGGGCGCTGCCCGCCGCGAACGGAGGCGAGTGATGGGATGCCACATCCTCTTCGCGTCGATTCCCGCATGGGGCCACCTCTACCCGGTGCTTCCGGGGCTGGCCGAACTCGTCCGCAGGGGACACCGCGTGAGCTGCCTCGCCTCGGGTGGTTTCGCCGGTGAGGTGGGCAAGGTTCTCGACGTCGTGCCGTACGACTCGCCGATGGACTCGACCGAGGTGGACCTCGCCGACATGGGCAGCGTGCTGCCGATGATGCTCGACGAGACCCGCGCCGCCTACAGCGTGCTCGCCGACGTCGTGCGTGCCGACCCTCCCGAGGTGATCGTGTCCGACGTGCTGTCGAACGCGGGCTGGCTGCTGGGCAGGGCTTTCGACCTTCCCGTCGTCCGCACCTGGCCGGTGTTCGCGTCGAACTCCGAGTTCTCCCTGCACGAGGACTACACCTCCCGCACCGATACCGAGGAGTCGATGACGGCGTTCTTCCGTGCGGTCGCGGCGTTCCTCGACGAGGTGGGGCTCGACACGGTGTCGCCGGAGCAGTTCTTCGACAACGAGGCCGAGCACAACATCGCGTTGTTCCCTCGCGCGTTGCAGCCGCGCGGGGAGACGTTCGACGCGCGCTTCACCTTCATCAGCCCGTGCATCAGGCCAGCCGAGGGCTCGCCGGAGGTGCCGTGGCTGGCCCGCTCGCAACCACTGGCCGTGGTGTCGCTGGGCACGGTGTTCAACGAGAAGATCGACTTCTTCCGCACCTGCCTCGACGGCATCGACCGGCTCGGCTGGTATGCCGCCGCCGCGCTGGGCAAGCGGGTCAACCCGGCCGCGATCGGTCCTGTCTCGCCGAGGGTGTTGCTCACACCGACCCTGCCGATGATCGACGCGTTGCGCCATGCCTCCGTCGCGGTCACTCACGGGGGCCTGACCAGCACGCTCGAAGCACTCGCCGAGGGCGTTCCCGTGCTGATCTCACCGCAGATCGGGGAGCAGCGCGGCGTCGCCGACCGTGTGGAGGCGCTCGGGCTCGGCCAGCTCCTCCCCGATCCGTTCACCGCGGAGGAGCTGGCCGAGCTGATCAAGCAGGTGTCCCAGGACAGCGCGATGGCCGAACGGCTCGACCGGTTCCGCGCCACGGTGCGGGACGCCGACGGACCCGCCCAGTTCGCCGACGCCGTCGAAGCCGTGCCGCGCTGAGCAGGACCGTACCCGACCAAGCCGAAGAGTGTCAGGAACGAGTGCCAGGAAAGAGACCGACATGCAGGAGCACCTCGCCGGCTCGCTCGCCGACTACCCCTTCGTCCGCGATTCGATCATCGACCCCTCACCCGAGCTGGCCAGGCTGCGGGACTCGGCCCCGATCCACAAGGTCACGACGAGCGGGGGAGGGCAGGCGTGGCTGGTCACCCGCTACGCCGACGTCCGCGCCGTGCTCGGGCACGCGGCGTTCGGAACGCAGTACCCGGGAACCATCCCCACCGCCGACGAGAACAACCTCGCCGCCGGGTTCATGTTCCTCAAGGACCCGCCGGAACACACCCGGTTGCGGCGTAGCGTCAGCAGGGCGTTCACCGCCCGGCGCGTCACCGTGCTGCGCGAACGCGCGCAGGCGGTCGCCGACGGGCTGGTGGCCGACCTGCTCGCCGAAGGTCCTGTCGCGGACCTCCAGGAAGGCTTCGCCTACCCACTGCCGATCACCGTGATCTCGGAGTTGCTCGGCATCCCCGAGCAGGACAGAGGCCGGTTCCGGGGCTGGGCCGACATCGTCCTGCGGTCGGTGGAGGGTGATCCCGCCGAGACCGCCACGGCGTTCACCGACCTGCAACGGTTCGTCCTCGATCTCGTGGCGGCCAAACCCGACGGTGACGACCTGCTCAGCGACCTCGCCCGCCAGTCGGATCAGCCGGACGGGCTCAGCAGGCTGGAGATCGCGTCGATGGCGATGGGGCTTTTGATGGCCGGGTACGTCACGACGGCGTCGGCGATCTCCCACGGCATGCTGCGCCTGTTCGACCACCCGGCTGTGCTCGACGGGCTGAGGACCGGTGAGGTCCCAGTCACCGGTGTGGTCGAGGAGCTGCTGCGGTTGCAGGACGAGGAGGTCGGCATCCAGCGCATCGCGCAGGCCGACATCGACCTCTGCGGGGTGCGGATCAGCAAGGGAGACGTCGTGATCGCCTCGCGGGTCGGGGCCAACCGCGACCCCGCCGAGTTCGACGCCCCCGAGACGTTGCGCGTCGGCGGGAGACGCAGCCCGCACCTGGCGTTCGGCCACGGCATCCACCACTGCCTCGGCGCGGCACTGGCCCGCATGGAGCTGGCCGTCGCGCTCACCACGCTCAACACCGGAATCCCAGGACTGCGGCAGGCGGACCCGCCGCACGAGGTGTTGTGGAGGGCCGAGGGGATGGACGTCAGCATCGAGCGACTTCCCGTCACCTGGTGACAGCGGTATCCGAGTCCGGAAGAGAAGAGGGAAGGCAAATGGGAGAAACGGTTCCCCGGTTCACGCGAGGCTACGACCCCGGCGAGCTGGACGCCGCCGTGCGCGACAGGGGCGCGGCCGTCATCGAGCAGGCGTACCCGACGGCACAGTGCGACACCTTCCTCACCGAGGTGGAGGACTATCTCGCCTCCCATCCCGATGAGGTGGCGTACGCGGCGAACTCGGTGCTCGGGGGGTTTCAGGGCGACACCACCGCCACCCTGCACGGACTGGTCGGCAGGATTCCGTGCGCGGCAGGCATGGTGTTGCAGCGGGACCTCGTGGACTGCGCGCGGCGGGTACTCGCACCGCTGTCGGACACGATCCTTCTGACCATCGCCGAATACATGGCGCGTACACCGGGCGCGGCGCGGCAGGAACTGCACTGCGACACGTTCTCGTGGCGGCACGTCCCCGGTGGGCCGAACCCGATCGCGCTCACCGTGATGGCCGCGATGAGCGACTTCACGGCGGACAACGGCGCGACCTGGGTGGTGCTCGACAGCCACGGCGGGCCGCCGACCGCCCAGGCCCCCGACTGGAGCGAGGCGGTGCAGGCGGAGCTGCGCAAGGGCGACGCGCTGCTGTTCCGCGCCGACCTGTTTCACGCCGGAGGCGCGAACACCACCACCTCCGACGTCCGGCAGATCTTCTCGATGGGCTTCCAGGTGGCGTGGCTGCGCCAGGTGGAGAACGGCACGCTCAGCGTGCCACCCGAGGTCGCGGCCGGGCTCGACCCGGAACTACAGGAGTTGCTCGGCTACTCGCACGAACTCGTCCTCGGCCTCTACAAGGGAGGCCATCCCCGCAATGCGATAACGGCGTCCGCCCGATCCGCGTCCGCCTGACCGGTGAAGGCCCGGGCGGTCCGGCCCTCACCGGGGCCGGGCCGTCACCGGCGCGGCTCGTACCGGCCGCGCATCACCCTGCGAGCGATGACCGTGAACGCCAGCGACGGAACCCCCACCGCCAGTGCGAGTCCGGGTCGGCCCGCCGCCGCGATGAGGAAGCAGCCGAGGACGATGCGCTCGACCACCACGATCTCGTGTGCCCGCAGGCAGACGGCGCGGGGGATGGGCCTGCTCGACCGGACGACGCTCGCGAGCGAAACACCGCCGAGCACGGCGGGAACGAGCAGTACGCCGTAGTAGAGCCCCTCATCGACCGTGTCACCGAACGCCACCGGCCACAGCAGGGCGAGGACCAGCCAGCCCACGTAGAAGCGCACCAGCGCGCGCACCGTGGCGTCGTCGCCGTAGCGGACCGGATAAGTCGAATAGCCGCCGTCGCGATCACCGTCCCTGTCGCACAGTGCGCCGAGGAGATTCGACCCGGAGTCGTGGACCCAGAACATCAGCGCCAGCGGCAGGAGTTCCGGAGCGAAGAGCGGCTGCACCGTCATCGACCCGAACAACACCGTGAGCGCCGTCGGAAGGCCCCTGCTCACGTTCCCCCACAGGCCCCGCCCTTTGAGCCTGCTCGCGTAGGCGATGCCGAAGACGGCCGCGGGCACGGCCAGCAGCACGGTCAACGGGTTGGCGAGTACGGCGAGCGCCGCGGACACGGCGATCAAGCCCACCATCGCGTTGCGCGCGGTCACCGCGCGGATGCGGCCGGAGGGAACCGGCCGGTGCGGTTTGGTGAGAGCGTCGAGTTCCCGGTCGAAATAGTCGCCGCCGTAGAGGGAGGCGATCCAGGCCAGTGTCGGAACAAGCCACGCGAGCACCAGCGACCCCGGCGGCGCGCCGGGATCGGTGAGAATCGCGCCGGTCAATCCCACCGTGCCCGCGTAGAAAATCGTGTCGGGTCTGCATGCCTCGAGGTGAGCCAGTACTCGAACGCGCATAGCGGGGGCACTGTGCATGGCCCCGGACGCTAGCAGCAAACGAAATCATGGAGCAGTTTTGCGGCAGTTCGACGTCAACCGGGGAAAGGAAACGCCCATGAAACGTTCGGCGCATGTCATCGGCGGCGGCATCGCAGGACTGGCCACGGCGGTGGCCCTGAGCCGAAGCGGATGGACGGTGCGGGTCTTCGAGCGCGCCACCACCCTGCGCGCGACAGGAGGAGGAATCGGCATCACCCCCAACGGGATGCGGGCACTCGACGCGCTCGGCCTCGGCGACGACGTCAGGGCGCGGGCGGTCGTGCAGGGCGAGGGCGGCGTGCGTGTCCCCAGTGGACGGTGGCTGGCCCGCAGCGAACTGGGGTTCGTCGAGCGCCGCTACGGCGACGCCATCCGCGCTCTGCACCGCTTCGACCTGCTCTCCGCCATCGCTGGGGCGCTGCCACCTGGCGCACTGCGCTTCGGCACAAGCGCCGAGGTCGTGTCCTTCGGCACCGCCACCGCACCGGCCGTGATCCGGGCGGGGGACAGCGAACTGGAGGCCGACGTGGTGGTGGCGGCCGACGGAATCCACTCGGCGACACGGCACCGGATGCACCCCCGCCATCCCGGCCTTCGCTCCACCGGTGCGGTGAGCTGGAGGTGCGTCGTGCCCTCGGACGGGTTGTCGCCGGTGGCCGCCGAGACGTGGGGTCGGGGCCTGCGTCTGTCGATCCTTCCCCTGCCGAGACGGCGGGTGCACTTCTCGGCGCTCGCCAGGCTCACCGCGCGCGGGCGGGCCGGCCACTCCGGGGGTCCCGCTCCGCTGTTCGGGCACTGGCACGACCCCATCCCCGCACTGCTCGACCGGGCGCGGGAGCACGAACTGTTCTTCGACCGGATCGAGGAGCTGGTGCGCCCACTCGGCACCTTCGTCGCAGGACGCGTCGCGCTGGTCGGCGACGCCGCGCACGCGATGACCCCCAATGTCGGATCAGCCAACCTGGCGCTGGAGGACGCCGTCGAGCTGGGGTCGGCCCTCTCCGGCGCGCGGACCACCCCGGATGCCGCGCTCGCCGCCTACGACATCGCGCGACGGCCGCGAACCGCCCGCCTCGCGACGATGTCGAGGTGGATGGGCAGGGTCGCGGAGCTGTCGCCCCTGCCCGCCGTGGCCGCCCGCAACGCGGGAGTGTGGCTCGGCGGGTTCCTGCCCGAGTCGGTGTCGCGGGGATCGATGGACGCGATGGTGTCCTGGACCCCGCCCCACTGACCGGCGGTTGTTCGCCGTTCACCGGCATTGCCATCCGGAAGGCCCTCGGGCTTGAATGCTGGTCGCCGGATTCCCGCGGATCGCGCCGGAGGTCGTCGAATGGTGCGTGCTCCGTACTCGAACGTGAAGACGGGACAACATGGAAGCACGGGATTTCGAGTTGCTCATCGGACAGAACATCATCGACCGGTACCGTTCCGACGACAATCGGGCGACCGTTTTCGAACTGCTCGGCAAGGAATGGGATCTGCTCGACGACGTCTGGCCTCCCTCGTATTCACCAGGCGGTGAGCTGTTCGCTGACCACATTCCCTTCGACACGATGGGTTCCTTCCTCGAAATGGGGTGCGGGACGGGAATCATGTGTGTCCTCGCCGCACTGGCCGGGACGGAACGGGTACTGGGCCTCGACCTCAACCCCGCCGCCGTCCGCAACACCGAACTGAACGCCGCCCGGCACGGTGTGGCCGACCGGGTCAGCGCACGACACAGCGACCTGTACTCGGCGGTGCGGCCGGGCGAGCGGTTCGACGGGATCTACTGGAACCCACCGTTCCTCGACGCGCCGGAGGACAAGGTGGACTCCTCGATCTGGCACGAGACGATGTTCGACCCCGCCTACGCCAAACTGCGGCGCTTCGTGCGGGAGGGTCGTGAACTGTTGAACCCGGGTGGGGCGATCTACCTGTGGTTCGGGGAGGCGTTCGGCAACCCGACGCTCGTCCACGACCTCGCCGAGGAGAACGACTGCACGCTCCACGTGCTGAAGAAGATTCAGATGTCGGAGATCCCCGACGCGCTGGCCGACGCGTTCCCCGGTGAGCTGATCGCCGGAGACGAGGGGCCCGCGTCCTGGCACCTGCACCTGCTGGAACTGCGGCCACGGTGACCGCGATGCCGCGCGAGACGAACGGAGTCGCTTGCTCATGACCGACATGGTCGAAAGGGCGATGCGAATCGCCGACGAGGTGCTCGCCCCCGCAGCGGACGAGGTCGATCGCACCGGCACGATCCCCGGCAGCCATTTCGACTGCCTCGCCGAAGGGGGCTTCTACGGCCTCGTCGCACCACCCGAGTCCGGCGGGGCCGGGGTGGAGTTCGGCGACTTCCTCCGCATCATCGAGGTCCTCGCGGCAGGATGCGTGACCACCACGTTCACCTGGCTGCAACACCACGGCATCGTCATGGGCCTCGCGACGACCCCGAACGCCGAACTGCGCCAGAAGTGCCTGCGGCAGGCGGCCGACGGCACGCTGCGGGGCGGCGGCGCGTTCTCCGGTGTCATCCCCGTCCCGCCGAGGGTCGTGGCCACCCGCACCGGCGACGGGTGGTCGTTCAACGGTGAGGTCACGTTCGTCAGCGGGTGGGGTTACGTCGATGTCCTGCACGTCTCCGCGTTCGACCCGGACAGCGGGCAGGTGGTGAGCGGGCTCGTTGACGCGAAACCGGGCAAGGGGATCGCGGCCGTGCACCCGCTGGAACTCGTGGCTGCGCAGGGCAGCAACACCGTGCGGCTGGTGTTCGACAACCTGCTCGTTCCCGACGAGCGGGTCACCACCCGGATCGACCGCGAGGAGTTCCTCGACGGCCTCGTCGTCGGGTTGCGTGTGGACAGTTCACTCGCGTTCGGTCTGATCGACCGAGCGGCACGCGGCATCGCGGGACTCGGGGAGACGGCCGTCGCCGGGGCGCTGCGCGCCCAGGCCACCGAGTTGAGGAATCGCTTCGACGCGGCGCTGGCCGACCCGCCCGCGCTTCCCGCGCTGCGCGCCGAGACGTCCGAACTGGCCGCGCGCGCCTGCTCGGCGTACGTGGTGGCAGCGGGAGGGCGGGCGCTGGTGCGCGGCCACGAAGCGCAGCGACTCGCCCGTGAGTCGCTGTTCACCCTCGTGGTCGCCAGCAGGCCTTCGGTGAAGGCGGCGCTGCTGGAACGGCTGGCAGGCCACGCCGATGCGGCGGGAGTTGCCTGATGCACCGGGTTCCCATCGCGGAAGGACATCTCGCCTACGACGACGTCGGTGAGGGCCCGGCCGTGCTCCTCCTGCACGACGGAACCCTCGACCGTCGCGTGTGGGAGCCGCAGCTGCATGCCTTCCCCGGCTACCGGGTGCTCGCCCTCGATGCGAGGGGGCACGGCGAGTCCTCCACCCCCACGACGCCCTACCTGCGGGGTGACGACGTCATCGCGTTGCTGGACCACCTGGATCTTCCCGACGCCTACCTGGTCGGGCAGTCGATGGGCGGCACGAGCGCGCTGGACACCGTCATGGATCACCCCGACCGCGTCGCCGGGCTCGTGGTGAGCGGTTGCGGAACCTCCGAGCAGTACTGGCGGAGCTCGTTCGTCGTGGACCTGCTCAAGGAGCAGATGGAACACGCCTTCCGCCGCGACACCGAAGGCTACGTCGAGACGTTCCTGCGCCTGTGGGTGGACGGCCCCCACCGAGCGCCGCACGAGGTCGATCCGTCCGTGCGCGAACGGTGCCGCGAGATGGCCATGCACACCGCGCTCACGCACGCCCGGCCCGACCCGGTGTTCCCCGGCAAGGCGGCCGACACCTGGGACCGCCTCGCCGGCGTCGAGGCCCCGCTGCTGGGCATTGTCGGCGAACTCGACTGCGACGACATCCACGAGATGGCCGAACGCGTGGTGTCGGGGGTGCCGGACGGTGCGCTGGAGGTGTTCGAAGGGGCAGGCCACATGGTGAATCTGGAACAGCCGCAACGGTTCACCGCCACCGTGCGGTGCTTCCTCGACCAGCTCTCCGACGGAAGGCGGTGACCACTGTGGACACCCAGTCGTTCACATTGCCGTACGAGCGGCTCTCCCCGTTCGACCCGCCGCCCGCCTACGCCGAGCTGCGCCGACGTTGCCCTGTCACCAGCGCCACCACAGCGGCGGGCACGCCGGCGTGGGTGGTGCTCGGCGCGAAGGAGGCGCAGCGGGTGCTCTCCGACCGCCGCTTCGGCATCGCACCGAAAGGCGCCCAGGTCGATACGGAGTCGCTGCTGTGCGACGGCGAGGACCACGCCCGCTTGCGCCGCGTCATCTCGCGCGGGTTCAGCCCCCGTGCTCTCGCCGATCTCCGGCCGCGCGTGGAGCGGCTCGCGATCGAGCACGTCACGGAACTTCGTGAGGCAGGCCCGCCTGCCGACCTGGTCGGCCTGGTCTCCCGCCCGCTGACTCTCGCCGTGATCACCGAACTCCTCGGTGTCCCGGTTGACGACCGCAAACGCTTCTACACCTGGGCCGAAACCGTGTCCGCCGTCATCGCCGACGACGTGGAGGGCTGGGGGCAGGCGTGGGCCGAGCTGGTCGCCTTCCTCGGTGAGCTGATCGAGGCCAAACGCCGGGAACCGGCCGACGACCTGCTCAGCGCCATGATCGCGGTCCGTGACGCGGATGACGGCAGGCTCAGTGACCGGGAACTGGTGCTGGCCGCCGCGTCGCTGCTCTCCGGAGGGCAGCTCACCACGGTCAACGCGCTGAGCATCGGCGTGGTGAAGCTGCTGGGGCTGGGCAGGGGACTGGCGCCGTGGCGGGACGAGCGGGCCGCCGAGACCGCCGTCGAGGAGATGCTGCGCCACCAGGCAGGCATCAGCGGCGAGGCGTTCCCCCGGTGGGCGCACGAGGACGTCGAGCTGGCCGGACGGCACATCGCCGAGGGCGACATGGTGATCGTGCGCCTCGAAGCGGCCAACCGCGACCCCGAGGTGTTCGCCGACCCCGACCACTTCGACCCGGAACGCACCCCGAACCAGCACCTCAAGTTCGGCTACGGCCCGCATCGCTGCATCGGGGCCGCGGTGGCGCGCATGGAACTCGTCACCGCCGTCCGCGCACTGGCCGAGCAGCTGCCCGGCCTCGCGCTCGCCGGTCCACGGGAGTCGATCCCCTGGACCGATCATCCGCTCGACAGCGGGCCCCGGAAGGTGCTCGTGACCTGGTGACCCGCCGCCCTCGAACGGCAGCGCGGCAGGGCACCGAACCAGCACAAGAGGACACATCCGATGGTCGATCCACCACTCAAGGTCTGGTTGGTGCAACAGGGAGTCTGGGCCATGTCGCTGGAGTCGATGCCGCTGGCATCCGGCTACCTCAAGGCGACCGCCCTGCAAGACGACCGCATCGCAGCCAACGCCGACATCCGCATCCGAAACTTCGACGGCGGCAGCACGCTGTTCGGGATGGCCAACGACCTATTCCACGACGGCGCTCCCGACGTGATGGCGTTCTCGGTGCTCGGCTGGAACTACCGCGAGTTCGCCGCGCTGGCCGAGACGTTCAAGGAGATCAACCCGGACGGCTGGGCGATCTTCGGCGGCAACCACGTCTCCCAGCAGGCCGATCGGGTCTTCGCCCTTCACCCCTACGTCGATGTCGTCGTCAACGGCGAAGGCGAGTTCACCTTCCGTGACCTGCTGCTGGCCCGTCTCGACGAGCGCTCGCCGCGCGAGCTGCACGACATCGACGGCATCTCGTTCCACGACGGCGACGCCCGCGTGGTCACCACCAAGGACAGGCCGAGGATCGACAACCTCGACGAGGTGGCGTCGCCGTTCCTCACCGGCGCGATCCCGCTCACCGACGAGCACGGCAGGTTCCCCTACGACGTCGCGCTGCTGGAGACCAATCGGGGCTGCCCCTACAAGTGTTCCTTCTGCTACTGGGGCGGCGCCGTGGGACAGCGGGTGCGCGCGTTCTCCCGCGAACGGCTCCGTCAGGAGATCGAACTGTTCGCCCAGCACAAGGTGCACACCCTCGTGCTGTGCGACGCGAACTTCGGCATGATGCCCATCGACCTGGAGTTCGTGGAAGACGTCATCGCCACTCGCGAGCGATACGGCTACCCGCGCAGCATCGAGACGTCGTGGGCGAAGAACAAGTCCTCGGTCTTCTTCAAGATCGTCAAGGCGATGAAGGACGCGGGCCTGCACAGCTCCTTCACCCTCGCGTTGCAGACGCTCGACGAGGGCACGCTCGACCTGATGAACCGCCGCAACATGAAGGTCAACGACTGGGAGAGCCTCGCGGAGTGGCTCGGCAAGGAAGGACTCGACTGCTACGCCGAGCTGATCTGGGGCGCGCCCGGCGAGACCATCGACAGCTTCATGAAGGGCTACGACCGGCTCGCCAACCACGTGTCGCGGGTCGCGGTGTACCCGATGCTGATCCTTCCCAACACGACCTACCACACGGAGCGGGAACGGTTCGGGCTCGTGACGGTGCGCGGCAACACCGACGACTTCGAGTACCTGCTGTCGCACGACACCATGTCACCGCGCGACAACCAGTACATGCACCGGTTCATCTTCGTGGCGAGGCTCATCGCCGAGAACCCCGTCCTCCGGTACACGTGGGCTCCGTTGCGCACCCTCGGCGGCATCACGCAGTCCGAGCTGATCCGCTCGCTGATGGACTGGTTCGAACACGACACCGACCCTTCGGCCGAGCCCTTCCGCACCGGGATGATCAACTCGTTCACCGACTCCGACGTGCTCGCTCCCGTGCTGACCCGCGTCTACGGCACCGACGAGGCCAAGGACATGCTGCGCAGGTGGTGGGCCTTCTCGGTGCTGCCCCGGGTGCCCGACGAGGTGCGGCCCGTCCTCGACACGATCTTCGAATACGACCTGATCACCCTCCCCGCCTACACCCAGCCCGGCCACGATCCCTCGTCCCGGCACGCCAACGAGACCCTGCCGATCGTGGACATCGACGGGGAGAGCTACCACGAGTGGCGTGACGTGTGGACCGGCTTCGACGTACCGGCGCTGACGATGGCGTTGCGCCGCGACGAACCCTACGAACACCTGCTGACTCCGACTGTGCACTCCCTCTACTACAAGGTGGGCGCCGACCGCTTCCTGCCGTCCACCAACCACGAGGAGATCGTGTACTACATGGGCAAACTCGATCGCCAGTTGCTCGGCCGCCCATGACGAGGACTTCTTCTCCGGCCACTTCGTCCGAACACTGGAGGCAAACATGCGTGGTCCTGTGACGATCGGCGCGGCGGACGGTACCGAGCAACGCGACCACCCTGCCCTCGGCGCGGTTCCCGCCATGCTCGCCGGACGTGTCGCCGACGCGCTCTCCCAGCGGTGGCGTGAGGATCAGCAGAGCCTGCTGGCGTCGATGTGTGTCCACGCGCTCGTCCCTTCAGGCAAACTCTTCCGCCCGATCCTGCTGCTGGAATCGGCACTGGCGGTGGGAGGTGACGCCGAGGTGGTGCTACCTGCCGCCGTCGGCGCCGAGTGCGGGCACGTGGCCAGTCTGGTGCACGACGACATCATCGACGACGACGACCTGCGCCGGGGCAGACCCTCGGTGCAGCACAAGTTCGGTGTGGACAACGCGATCGTCGCCGGTGACGCGCTGATCTTCGACCTGTTCGCCGCGCTGGCCGAATGCCGCGCCACGGGAGCGTCCACCGAACGCATCGTCGCCGCGCTGGAGGTGGTCGCGCGCTGCGGTATCGACCTGTGCCGGGGGCAGAGTCTCGAAGCCGAGCTGTGCGAGCGGATGGACTTCGACCTCGACGCCTACCTGACCATGGTGCGGCTCAAGACGGCGGCGTTGTTCATGGGCGCCTGCAAGTGCGGGGCACTGCTCGCGGGCGGCGACGAGACCATGGTGGGGGCCCTCGGCGAGTACGCGCTCAACCTGGGCTGTGCCTTCCAGATCCACGACGACGTCCTCTCCTACACCCGGCAGACCGGTGAGCTGGGCAAGCCGGACACGAGCGACATCCGCAACGGCAGGCTCACGCTTCCGGTGATCCTCGCCTACCGGGCGGCGACACCCGAAGGGCGGCTGGCGATCACGGACGTGCTCGCGGGGGACGGCGATCCCGTGCTGCGGCGCGCGGAGCTGGTGTCGATCCTCACCCGCGCCGGCGCGCTCACCGACGCCGCCGACACCGCCCGGGAGTACTCGCGCAAGGCGATCGCGTCGTTGGATGCCCTCGGGCCGACGGCGAGCAGGGACCGGCTGCGTGGTTTCGCCGAGGCCGCCGTCAACCGGGACCGGTGAGCACAGCAAGTCCGCGCCCCCGGGTCGCGCGCGTGAGCCGGGGGCGGCCGTCACGACCAGTGGAGGATGATGGAAACCGCCGCGACACTGCCGTTCGAACGGGAGCACCCGCTGCGCATGCCCGCGCGGTTGCGTGAACTCCAGTCCCGAGGACCGGTGCACCTCGTCCTCACCCCAGTCGGCGACCCCGCGTGGCTCGTCACCGACTATGCCGAGGTGAAACGGCTCCTCGCCAGCGACAAGATCGGCCGCTCCCATCCCGATCCGGCGAACGCCGCCCGCATCGGCGAGTCCGCGCTCGTCAGCGGGCCGCTGGGGGACTACGAGACCGAGGAGGCGGACAGCGCGAGAACGAGAGCGCTGCTGCAACCGCACTTCTCCCCGAAGCGGATCAGAGAGCTGAAGGTGCGGGTCGAGGCCCTCACCACCGAACTGATGGACACCCTCGCAGCGGCGCCGCATCCGGTGGATCTGATCGAGACGCTGGCGCTGCCGCTGCCCATCCTCGTGGTGTGCGAGCTGCTCGGCGTCCCCTACGACGACCGCGAGGAGTTCCGCTCGTGGATTCACGCCGTGGCCGACGTGACCGACCGGCCCGCGTCCGAACGCGCCCTCGGCGAACTCGTCGCCTACGGTCAGCGACTCGTCGCGCGCAAGCATCGCGAACCCGGCGACGACATCACATCGAGGTTGTGTGCCACCGACGGCGTCGATGACGACGAGGTGGCCCTTCTGACCATGGCTTTGCTCTTCGCGGGGTTCGAGACCACGTCCGTCCACATCGGGCTCGGCATGTTGCTGTTCCTCGTCAATACCGACCAGTGGGAGCGGATCACGGCCGAACCGGCCCGCGTCACGCAGGCGGTGGACGAACTCATCCGCGCAACCCCGGGCCCCGCGGGCGGGGACATCCCCCGCTACGCCCGCGAGGACATCCGGATCGGCGGTGTCACCATCAGGAAGGGCGACCTGGTCCTGCTCGACAACGGCGCGGCCAACCGCGATCCCGCCGCGTTTCCCGACCCTGACCGGTTCGATGTCGCCAGGCAGGCGGGCGGACACCTGTCGTTCGGGCACGGGCGGCACTACTGCATCGGCGCTCCACTGGCCAAGGTGGAGCTCGAAGTCGTGTTCGCCCAGCTCGCGTCCCGTTTCCCGGGAATCCGGCTCGCGGTGCCGGTGGACGACCTCCGCATGCGCCACAACACCCAGACGGGCGGGCTGCTCGAACTCCCGGTGACGTGGTGAGCGCGCTGGTGGAGACGACCCCACCGCTCCGCCGGGGGGCATGGCCTTCGCGGGCCATGCCCCCCGGCACTGCTGGTGAGCCACGGCGCCGTCGAACGCGCCGTGCTGGCGTCAGCTCACGCGGGCCGCTCGGTCCGTGGTGACGGTGAGGTCCAGCCGGATCGGCAGGTGCGGGTCGTCCAGTGCGGCGCGGGCACCGGCGAGTGCTTCGGTCTCGATCCGCCGCCGCACCGACGCGAGGTCGGAGCTGTCCTCGACGGTGGCGTTCACGACGAGTTCAGCGGCGTCGGGGTCGCCGACGATCCGGGCACCCGCCGACGACACGCCGGGATAGCTCTCGATCTCCTCGGTGACCGCGCGGGTCACGGCTCCCGGCCGCAACGCCGTGCGTCCCGGCCCCTTGGAGGTGATCAGCAGGTCTCCGGCGCGGTCGGTGGAGAAGAGGATGACCAGCAGCCACCGCAGGCACAGCAGCACGAGGATCAGCGCGACCCCCGCCACGACAGGCCAGAACCAGGACGAGTTGCGATCGATGTAGTCGGCCACCACGTTGTCGGTGAGCGCCCGCCGCTGCACCTCCAGGCCGAACGCACCGAACGACGCCGCGCCGCCGAGACCACCGGCGGCGACCATCAGGGCGGCGAGGACGAGAAGAACCGTGCGGTTGGTGCGGTCGCCGTGCATCACGTACTCCTGACCTTGACCGAAACCCTCGGCGTTGAGCGCAGTTGGAGCCGCCTGAGACTGTCCCGCGCGGCCTCGGTCGCCGCCACGTCGAGCCCGTGCACCGTCGCCTTGCTGTGGCTTCCCGTGGTCGCCGACACCTTCACCGCGCGGCGCTTCACCTTCACCCGCGCCGACCGGACACCGTCGATCCTGGCCACCGCCGACCGCACGGCGGCGGCCACCCCACGCCGCGTGTAGGCGGTGTCCACGGGCCGGGTCCCCGGCTCGGCTTCGCGAGCGACCCGGAAACGACGCACCCTTGGGCGTTTGCTCTCCGCGACGAGTAGCACGAGGCCCACCACGAACAGCGCTATACAGACGATCCGCACGATCACGTCCTGCCACGGTGTCTCGGCGGCCCATCGCTGTGCCGCACGCCAGTCCCACACCGCAGGACCTCGGTCGAATCCGGCGGCGATCACTTCGGCGATCACCAGCACGCCGAGCGCGATGAGCGCGACGCTCAGCAGCGTGGCCAGCAGCCGATTGACCAACCTCATCCGATGCTCTCCCCGTCCTCGCTTCGCATCCCGCCGCCCGATCGTCTGACCAGGTCGGTCACCTCGATGTCGATGTCGGTGACCTCAAGCCCGGTCAGCTCGGTGACCCGCTGCGCGACGTGCCTGCGCACGGCCGCGCAGACCCGGGGGATCGGTGCCGGCCAGCGCACGCTGATCGCGAGATACAGGCGGGCCGTGGCTCCATCGACCCGCGCGACCGTTCTCGGCGCCACGTCGAGACTTGTGCGCCGCACACCCGGCGTCCGGCGGCCGATCGCCCTTCCGAGCCGCCCCGACGCGGCCGATCCCGCTTCCGGGATCTCCGCTGCCGCACGCGCCGCGAGTGTGGCGACCACGTTCTCACCGATGTCGATCCGACCGAGGTCCGTCCGGCCCGGCCTTGCCGTCGTCGCCGTTATCGGGGCGGTCGTCTGGTGGCTGCTCATCGGCTCTGGCGTCGTTCCGGAACGAACCGGGACACGTCGAGGTCCCCGTCGAGAACCTTGCCGATCACGTAGCCGATCAGCGTCACGAACACCACGATCAGCATCTGGCCGAACCCACCGAAGGCCCAGGCAAGACCGAACGCCACCCCGACGAGCGTTCCCATGTACGCGCGGGTCATGGTCCTCACCTTCACTACTCGCTCTCGACACCGGCGCGCTCGGACGGCACGCCGGAAAGCCTGGCCACGATCACGTCAACCCGCCTGCCCGCCACGTGCGGCGCGGCCGCGGCCTGCACGCACCTGCCGAGTTCGGGGACGGCGACACCCCATTCCGCGGTGATCTGGACGATCACCCGTTCCCGCTCCACCCTGACCCCGGCCACGGTGCGTCCCGGCAGGTACGACACGACGGGAGCCTGCGCGGGTCCTGCCGCATCGCCCTCCAACCCGGTGACTCCCCGGCAGGCCACAGCGGCTGCGGCGACGGCATCGACATCGACGCCGTCCACGATCCGATGGCCGCGCGGTGCGGTCATGACACCCTCGGTGGCGTTTCCTGTCCCTCGTCCGGCAGGTACACGTCGTCCACATTGATGTTGACTTCGGTGACCTCCAGACCGGTCATCCGCTCAACGGTCTGTTTGACGTTGCGCTGGATGCTCCTGCCGAGTTCCGCGATCGAGATGCCGTACTCGACCACGATGTCGAGGTCGATCGCGGCCTGGGTCTCGCCGACCTCGACGCCGACGCCCTGGGCGACGCTGGGCCCTGAACTGCCGGGAATCCGTTCCCGGATCGCGCCGACCGCTCGGCCTCCGGACGTGCCCATGTTGTGCACGCCACTGATCTCCCGGCACGCGACACCCGCGATCTTGGAGACCACGCTCTGGGACACGCTGATCCGCCCGGCATCGGACGACAACGGGTCCTTCGTGGACCGCTCAGCCGACCGGCTCGCCGCGGTCTGCTCGGATGTGGACATGTCAGCACCTCACACAGATCGTTCGCCGCACAGCGACCCCGCATCGACGCTCTCGGCGCCCGGCACGGGGCTTTCCCCTGCCCGCATACCCTCTTCAAGCTCGGTAAACCAGGACAGCCACGTGCGGGTGTCCTCCGCTTGGTGCAACCGTGTCCGCACGTTTCCAGCGGCGGTGACGGCAGGTGACCTCGACTCGCCCGCCGTGTTCGCGAGCTGTCCGGGTGAAGTCACTTATCGTGGACCCGGAGAGATGGCTGAATCGTTTCACCGGCGCACGCACACGGTGTGGCCGCCCGATGGCCACCGCGAACACGACAGGGTAAGGACGCGAGCGACCTCATGACACACGTTCCGAACATCACCTTGAACACCGGCGCCACGATGCCGCAGCTCGGTTACGGCGTCTTCCAGGTTTCACCCGGCGAGGTCACCGGGCTGGTCTCGGAGGCGCTGCGGGCCGGTTACCGCAGCATCGACACCGCCGCGATCTACGGCAACGAGGAGGGTGTCGGCAGGGCCATCGCCGAGTCCGATCTCGCGCGCGAGGACCTGTTCGTGACCACCAAGCTGTGGAATGACCACCAGGGATACGGCAGCACGCTGGCGGCCTTCGACGAGAGCATGGCCCGGCTCGGTCTCGACTACATCGACCTTTACCTGATCCACTGGCCGGTGCCGTCGAAGGACGCCTATGTCGAGACGTGGAAGGCCATGCAGCGCCTGCACGAGGAGGGTCGCGCCAAGGCCATCGGCGTGTCGAACTTCCAGATCCCGCACCTGCGCAGGCTCCTCGACGAGACCGACGTGGTGCCGGCACTGAACCAGATCGAGCTGCACCCGAACCTGCCACAGCGGCAGCTTCGGGAGTTCCACGCCGAGCACGGCATCGCCACCGAGGCGTGGAGCCCGCTGGGGCAGGGCAAGGGCCTGCTCGACGACCCGACGCTGACGTCACTCGCCACCAAGTACGGCAAGAGCCCGGCGCAGATCGTCCTGCGCTGGCACGTCCAGCTCGGCAACATCACCATCCCGAAGTCGGCGACACCGTCGCGGATCAAGCAGAACATCGAGGTGTTCGACTTCGAGCTGTCGGCCGACGACATGGCCACCATCACGGCACTGGAAACGGGTGTCAGGGTCGGTCCAGACCCCGACGCCTTCGGCGCCTGACTCGTTTCTCACCCGGTACTGCCCGTTCGCCGGTCTTTCCGGCGAACGGGCAGTGCTGTTTTCACCGGTCGCTCTCACGACCATTGTCGAAGCACGAGAATGTCGAGGGCGGTTAACGCCGTGTTCCCACTTTCGTTGTGGTTCCGTCGGCTCAGAGGGGGCCATTCGTCGCGAACCATTGGGCGGCTGTGCGGGCGTTTCGGGGGCGCCATACTCCAGCAGTCGTTGAAAAACGACGCAATCCTCGCCCCCAGGAGGAAAGTGATGAATCGCAAAAACGCGGCACGCCTGATCGCGTCCGTGACATTGGCAGCGGGAACGGCCGTGGCATTCACCCTGCCGGCCACGGCAGCGCCCGCCGCCGACGCTGTGGTCCCGGCCACTGCTGCCGACCCCGTGGTCCAGGCCATGCAGCGTGACCTCGGGCTCACGAAGCAGGAGGCCGAGCAGCGCCTGCGCAGCGAGGCCGAGGCCCGCGAGGTCCACGAGACCGTGAGCGAGCGGCTCGGGTCCGACTTCGCCGGTGCGCACTACGACGCCGAGCGCGGCACGCTCGTGGTCGGCGTGACCGACGCGGCCGAGTTCAGCGAGGTGCGCGAAGCAGGCGCCACGCCACGTCTCGTGGAACACACCGTCGCGGATCTGGAGTCGGCGGCCGAAAAGCTCGACGCGAAGGAAAGCCGGGCACCCGAGTCCGTCACCGGCTGGTACGTGGACATCGAGGCCAACTCGGTGGTGGTGACCACGAAACCCGGTACCGCCGGGCAGGCCGAACGGTTCGTGAGCAGGGCAGGCGTGGACGCCGACGCCGTCGATGTCGTGGAGTCGAAGGAATCGCCGCGCGCGCTGATGGACATCATCGGCGGCAACGCCTACTACATGGGTAGTGGCGGGCGTTGCTCCGTCGGTTTCTCGGTTCAGGGTGGTTTCGTGACCGCGGGCCACTGCGGCACCACGGGCACCACCACGTCCTCGCCCACCGGCCGCTTCGCGGGCTCGTCGTTCCCCGGCAACGACTACGCCTTCGTGCGGACCGGTTCCGGTGACACCCTGCGGCCGTGGGTGAACATGTACAACGGCTCCGCCCGCGTGGTGTCCGGGTCGAGCGAGGCCCCGGTCGGCTCGTCGATCTGCCGTTCGGGTTCCACCACCGGCTGGCACTGCGGCACGGTCGAGGCGAAGAACCAGACGGTGCGTTACCCGCAGGGCACCGTGTACGGGTTGACGCGCACGAACGTGTGCGCCGAGCCCGGTGACTCCGGTGGTTCCTTCATCTCGGGCAACCAGGCCCAGGGCATGACCTCCGGTGGTTCCGGTAACTGCACCTGGGGCGGCACCACGTACTTCCAGCCCGTCAACGAGGTGCTCAACGCCTACGGCCTGAGGTTGATCACAGGCTGAGGTTCGGTTCGATCAGTGCCGGGGTGGTCGCGGGTCGTCCCGCACCACCCCGGTGTCGTGTCCGGCGGGGTGACAGCGGGTATCGGCGACCGTGCGAAACCTCTCCGGAGTGTTCGCACGCTGTCCGGCGGCCCAGCAGAGCAACCCACAGAAGGCGAAGGCAGCTCCCAGGAGGGTGGTTCCCGTCCACCCTGCCGCCGAATACACCGCGGTGGTGGTGGCTGCCCCGAGTGCCGAGCCGAGCGAGTAAAAAATCATGTAACCACCGATGACGCTGCTCGTCCGGTGTGAATATGTGGAGGTGAGCAGGTGCTGGTTGCTGACATGCACCGCTTGGACCGCGAAATCGAGAACGATCACACCGACGATGACCGACCAGAGCGACCAGGTCGCCTGTCCCACTGCGACCCAGGAGACGGTCAGGAGCGCGAGCGCGCTTCCCGCGACGAGATCGGCGCGCCCGGCATCAGCCCACCGCCCTGCTCGAGCAGCCCCGAGAGCGCCGGTGAGCCCGGCGATGCCGAAGAGACCGATCTCCGCTGTGTTAAAGTGCCATGGTTCCCCCGCGAGCGGGAGCGCCAGCCCGCTCCACAGCGTGCCGAAGGAAGCGAACAGGAAGAAAGCGATCAGCCCTCGCACGAGGAACAGACGCTCTCCGAAAAGCAGACCGAGCGACCTGAGCACTCCGCCGTATGTCGTGGTCCCGGCACGGTGGTCGGGTGGCAGCAGTGTCAGCACCAGCAGCGCAAGAGCGGAGAGCAGCACAGCGAGTGCCGCGTAGACGCTGCGCCACCCCCAGAGCGCGGTGAGACTTCCCGCGACGACGCGCGCACCGAGAATGCCGACGACGACGCCGGACGTGACGGCTCCGAGCGTGCGGCCCCGATCAGCTGCCTCTGACAGGTCCGCGGCGAACGCGACAGTGATCTGAACCACGACCGCGAACAGACCAGCGAGGGCGATTCCGGCGATCAGGAGCCAGGGCCGAGGCGCCGCTGCGGCGAGGAGCATGCCGACTGCGGAGAGGAGCAGGTGGATGAAGATGAGCTTGCGCCGATCGACCATATCTCCCAGTGGGACGAGAAAGGCCAGGCCGATCAGGTAGCCGATCTGTCCGGCAGCCACGATCCAGCCGAGGTCGGCTTCCGGGAGCCCCAGTGCGTGACCGATCTCGGCGAGTACGGGTTGCGCGAGGTAGATCGTGGCAACGGCGACCGAGCAGGTCGTCGCGAGTAGCATCTTCCGGCCGACTGTGAGAATCACCGGCGCTCCGATCGGTAGCAAATTGCAACTGATCGGAGCTTACGGCAGAATGGTTTCAATCTGCAACCTGGAGGAGGCATGATTCCGGCGGCCGACCGCACCGACGTGTCCTGGACCGACCCCACCTGCCCGGTCGCGCGCACGCTCGACCTCGTCGGAGAACGGTGGAGCCTACTGATCATCCGTGACGCGATGGACGGGGCGCGATCGTTCACCGACTTCCAGCACCGCACAGGGATCGCGCGCAACATCCTCGCCGACCGCCTCCGTCGTCTGGTCGAACGCGGCATTCTCGACCGGACGACGGCGCCATCGGGACGTCGGCAGCTCTACGCGCTCACCGACGCGGGGCGAGACCTCTTCACCACCATCGTGGCGTTGCGGCAGTGGGGTGAGCGGCATGCGTTCGCCCCCGGCGAGGAACACTCCGTTCTCGTAGACGACAGCGGGCTCCCCATCCGTGAACTGCGCCCAACCAACGCACACGGTGCCACCGCGAACATCGAGACGACCGCCGTTGTGCGGAAAGGCTGACCGTCCGGAATTGATGTGGTGCGGGAGATCGCTTGCTGCGACGAAGGTCCTGCGAAGCGGAAAAGGAGTTGGTAGAGCGCTCTCGGCGACGGCGGGACAACGCGGCGGCTACCCCGGACGATCCGCCACAGACGTCAGCCGTCCACCTCGTCCGGCGGGGTTCCGTCCGGCCAGACACACGGCGACGACGCGCCCAGCGACAGGTCGCCCTCGACGCTTTCCTTGACCGACATGCGGAAGGCGTCGTCGTTGCTCTCCACGGAGACGAACCGGTCGTGGCCGTCGCGTTTGTCGGTGAGGACGCGGAAGTTGCTGGTGGTCCAGTACTCGTGGAGGGCATCCACGAACTCGGCGTTGCGGCCCTCGGGCAGGTTGTCCAGCCAATACGAGCGGCTGACCTCGTAGCGGCCTCGGGGACCGTTGTCGGTGGGGTCGAGGCATTCGGCCGAATCCGCCCGCAACAACGTCAAGGTCGGCTTCTCCGGTAACGCGGCCACGGCCTTCTTGATGTGCTCCTCGGCGCGCTGGGCCGCCTCGTCCTCGGTCATCGTGCGCATGTCGCTCCCTGTGGCTTCCGGGTCCGTCGTTCCGGAGGTGTTCGCGTTCCCACCGCAGGCGGCGGCGAGCAGTAAGCAGGCGATGGCCGCCGCCTTCCGGATCATGCAGGTCCTTCCTCGCCGCGCTCGTGCCGCTGGTCCGGTCAGTCGGGTTCGCCGCCGACGACGATGGTCGCCATGTTGCGCAGCGATGCCGAGTCCTGGTTCCAATACTCCGAGTGTGCCTCGGTGGAGTATCCCCCCGTGTACCAGTCGCCGTCGGTTCCGGGGTCGGAGGTGAACACCTGCGCGCCGAAGTCGTCGGAGATGGGCTGGCGTCCGTGGATGAACGTCGGGGTGCCCCTGATGATGTCGTTCTCGGCCGTGCTGGCGTAGATGCCCGCGTCGTCGGGGAGGTCGAGTTCGGAGGCGTTGTCCACGCCGACGCCGGGGCTGCCGATGAACACGACGTTGTCAACGTCGAGTCTCTCGCCCTGGGCGGAGTGGCCGACGACGGTGGAGCCGTAGCTGTGGCCGATGACGGTGTTGTGGGAGTCTTCGCCGGTGTGGGTGGCCCGCAGGCCTTCCTGGAAGTCGCGCAGGTCGTCGGCGGCGCCGTCCGCGTAGCTGTCGTCGGTGGCTTCGCCGAGGTCCTGCGGTGCGTCGTAGCCGACCCAGGTGATGGCGACGGTGTCGCTGTCACGGGACTGACGGCCCGCCTCGTCGAGGATGAGCTGGCTGCGTTGGAGTTCGCCGCCGATGCCGGACAGGTTCGATCCGGTGCCTGGCACGGAGGTGACGACGTTGTCGGCGGTGTCGGGGTTGCCGAGCGCGACGATGCCACGGCCGTTGCCCTCGGTGGAGAAGTCGAGCAGGTAGGCCCTCGGTCTGCCGTCGCCTGGCTCGGCGTCGAGGCGTTCGTCGATGGCGTCGAGCCCGCGCAGTGTGTCGTTGAGGTCGTCGAGTTCGCGGTCCTGGTCCTTGGTGCGGTTGTCGCCGAGTTCCTCCAGCTCGTCGCGCCGCGCGGTGAGTTCGGCCTGTTCCTCGGCGAAGCGGATGCGGTTGGCGCGGTCGCGATCCTCGGCGGGGATGCCGTCGAGCCCGCCGATGAGGTCGCCGTGGGTGTAGATGGCGGCTTCCTGCTCCATCGGGGTGAGGCTGTCCCACCATCGCTTGACGTCCTGCGGTGAGGTGTCCTCGCCGGGGACGTCGGCGGGGCTCAGCACGTTGCCGTCGCCGACGGCGTGCAGGTCGAGCCCTGCGGCCGAGGGCAGGGCCTGTTCGAGAGCCGTTGTCGCCACCTCGTCCGCCTCCGTGACGGCGGTCAGCACGGACCGGACGGTGTCGGTCAGCTCCTCGGCGGTGTTGCGGTCGCGTTGTTTCTCCTCGTCACTGCGCCAGTCGAACAGTCCTCCTGAGTCGGCGGTGACCTCACCGGTGTCGGCGTTGAGGGAGAAGGAGTCGTAGGCGTTGACCGTGTCGATGACGTCATCGACGGTGCTCTGCGCTCCGGTGATCACATCGGAGAGCGCGCGCAGCGCCGGTGGGACCTTCTCGATGTATTCGGCGGCGGTGTCGTAGGAGGCGCGGACCTCCTCGAAGTGTGTTCTCGCGGTGTCGGCGGCCTGGCCGTGCCAGCCGTCGAGTCCGCCGACCGCGGTTTTGATGTCGCTCGCGGTGGCGGTGAGTTCCTCGGCCACCCTGGCCCACGCGTCGGCGAGGTCGTCGAGGGCACCGGGATCGGCGTCACGCAGGTCGCGGAAGGAAACCACGGCGCATCACTCCGCGGAACTCAGTGGGGGAAGGGTGTCGAGCACGGCCTGTTCCATGTCGCGGTAGCCGTCGGCGCTGTCCTGGAGCAGCCCGCCCGCCATGGCGGTGCGCTTGCACAGGTCGTCGATCTGCTGCTCCCATGCCTCGGCGAGGGACGCCGCCGTGCTCGTCGTGGTGAAACCCGCGTTGGCTCCCTCGTCGGCCGCGGCTTTTCCGGTGAACGCCGCCTTCGCCTCGCGTGCCGCGTCGGCGATCTCCACGAGCCGCTCGCCGGTCGCCACGAGGCTGTCGAGATCGACGCCGTAGCCGTTCATCCGCCACCCCAGTTCGTCTTCGCTGCCGGGATGCTAC
Source organism: Saccharomonospora xinjiangensis XJ-54 (assembly GCF_000258175.1). NCBI lineage: Bacteria > Bacillati > Actinomycetota > Actinomycetes > Pseudonocardiales > Pseudonocardiaceae > Saccharomonospora > Saccharomonospora xinjiangensis. The sequence continues at coordinate 4,591,822 of NZ_JH636049.1, forward strand.
GACGGGGGAAGCGGCGTCGCGACGACTTCGGCGGGACCCAGGCCACGCGGACGCGGCGGCGTTCACGCGCGGTTGTCGTCGCGGACGTGCGGGGGTGTTCCGGCACCGTGGCATCGGCGCTGGTCAGCAGGGGTCCTCCAGGCGTTGTTCACGGACGTGCGGAGCTGGTTCGCGAACGCTGTCCATGCTCGCCGGGGCAGAGGGCTGGTTTTGAAATTCGAAAACCGCGACGCGAGTGTCGCGGCTGGAGTGTCCTCAGTGTTCCGGCGCCTCCGCCGGCGCCGAGGACGATGCCGACGCCGCCGCCTCGGCTGTGGCGCCGTCGATCGCGGCGCGGCAGCGGTGCAGCAGCTCACGCAGCTCGGTTCGTTCGCCGGGCGACAGCGCGTCGCGGATCGCCCGCTCGATGCGGACGGCAGCCTCGTCGGCCCTGCGCAGCAGGTCCAGTCCCTTCGGTGTGAGGCGGGCAGGCCGCACGTTGAGGTTCCAGTCGTCGGTGAACCGCTCGACCAGAGCCTTGGCCTCCAGTGTCTTGAGCACGGCAGCGGCAGCCTGGGGCGTGACAAGGCATGCGCGAGCGAGTCCCGCGCCGGAGATTCCGGGGTTCTGCGACAGGGTCAGCAGCGCCGCGTACTGCGCGACCGTGAGACCGAGTGGCCGCAAGGCCGCGGTTTTCGCGGTCATCAGCACGTGCTCGGTGGACACGATGTCGAGGCCGAGGCGCTCCTCGGGAGACAGGCTCATCGCCCAAGCCTAGATGCCTGTAAAAGCTTTGATAGCGTTCAAGGCATGAAGAAGACTGTGCTCGTGACCGGCTGCACGTCCGGACTGGGGCTGGGGCTCGCGACGTATTTCGCGCACCGGGGAGATCGCGTGCTCGTGCACGGCCGTGACGCCGGGCGGCTCGGACTGCTCGCCGACACGCTGTGCGCGGCGGGCGGTGACGTCGAAAGCGTCGTCGGCGACATCACCGAACCGGCGTCGGTGGCCGCACTCTGCGAGTCGGTTGGCGCGCTGACCGACCGGCTCGACCTGATCATCAACAACGCCGCCGTCGGCGGAGGTACCGATCCCCGCAGGCGTGAGGTCAACTCGGCGGGCACCGAACGTCGCCTCGCGGGCAACTACCTCGCTCCCTACCAGATCAACCGGCGGTTGCTGCCCCTGCTGGCACCGCAGGGGCGCATCGTCAACGTCGCCTCGATCGGGCAACTGCCGATCGATCTGGACGACCTCGGCTTCACTCGCGACTACGACGGGGTGGAGGCGTATTGCCGGTCCAAACTGGCCCTGATCATGGACACGATCGACCTCGGCGGCCAGGGTGTGCACGCCAACGTCCTCCACCCCGCGCATCTCATGCCGACGCGGATGGTGCGCGACAGCGGTTTCGTCCCCGAGGCGACGATGGACGACGGGCTCCTCCCGGTGCTGCGCCTGGCTCTCGACAGCGCGCTGGCCGACGTCAAGGGCGCCTACTTCGACCGGTTCGATCGGGCCGAGCCGCACCCGCAGGCGCGGGACGAGCAGGTCCGCAAGACACTGTCGGCGTGGGCGGCCGAGCAGGTGGGCCTGTGACGCCCGGTCAGTGAAGGCCGTGGACGTCGATGACGACGCAGGCGAGGTTGTCCGGTGCGCCCGCCGCCCGCGCCTCGGCGACGAGACGTTCGGCCACCTCCTGCGGCCCGGCTTCGGTGAGCACGGCCTCCAGCCCCGGCACGACGGCGTGGATCCCGTCCGTGCACAGCAGGTAGCGGTCACCCGGTCTGGCGCGTCGCAGGTGCAGGTCGGGTTCGGTGTCGGCTTCGGCGTGCAGGGCGCGCAACAGCCGGGTGCGGTCGGGGTGGGTCTCGGCCTCGGCCGGGGTGAGCCTGCCCTCCTCGACGAGCGACCGCACATAGGTGTGGTCCTGGGTCAGGCGGGACAGCTCACCGTCCCGCATCAGGTAGGCCCGCGAGTCGCCGACGTGCGCGATCGCGAAATCGGCGCCCGACCACAGCAGCGCGGTCAACGTCGTCCCGATGTCCGACATGGACGCTGTAGACGCTGTGGGCGCTTCCGGTGCTGCGGACTCCGAGGACGCGAACTCGCCCACAGCCGTGCGGGCGGAGTGGAACGCCGAGGTGAGCGTGGTAGTGAGCTGAGCGGGAGGCACCGCCGACGCGGCGTGGCGCAGGGCGCGCAGTGCCGCGTCGGCGGCGGAGGGCAGCGGGTGCCCACCGTCCCGGCCGTCGGCATCGTCGGTGTCGTTCTCGGGCAGCCCGAAGCCGTCGGCGACGGCGAACAGCACCGCTGCCGCGTGGGCGGCGTCCTGGTTGCGGGTTCTGACCAGACCGCGGTCGAGCGCCACGGCGCTGTGGAGACGAACGGACGCGTGCCCGACGGAGTTGTCGTCGTCGCCGGAGAGCCGATCCAGAAGGAACGACACGGTCTCCCTGCGTGCGGCCAGGTCGGCCTCGACCTGATTCCAGTAGGTGGCGATCTCCTGACCTGCCGCGCCTGCGGGAAGATCGCACACGAGCCGGATGCGTGCCAGCGGCATGCCGATGCCGCGCAACCACGCGATGAGCCGCGCCCGATCGAGCTGGGCGGTGTCGTAATGCCGGTAACCGGTGAGCGCGTCTACCCGCACCGGGAGCAGCAGACCCAGCTCGTCGTAGAGCCTCAACGCCTTGGGCGTGAGCCCGCATGCCGCGGCGAACTCGCCGATGCTCAGTGTTGCCATGGGTTTCCTCCTCGACCCGGGCACCGTGCCCGGTGATGTCGAGCGTGTGGCCTGCCCCGGCGGCAAGGTCAACACCGGGCGGAAACCGGATCAGCTCACCTTCGTCTGGATGGCGCGGTAGGAGCCGCCCGGCCACACCCATTCACCGGACAGCGTGGTGCCCTCCGCGTCGAAAGTGGCGCGGTAGTGCGCGGGTGAACCACGGTGGCCGCCCCAGATGGTGAGCGTGTCACCGTCGAGGTCGTACACGTAGTCCAGTGTGTCGCCGTCCCGGCCGTAGAAGCGGGACGTGACGTCCTCCTCGGCCTGCTCGGCTCCGAACGGTTTGTGGTGGCCGATGATCTCGATACCGGTCACATGCTGCCCGTTCTGGTGCAGGTCGATGTTCTGGACGAGGAAGTGGCCGCCATCGAGCCAGGCGTAGGTGACGGTGCCGGTGGCGCCGCCGGAGACGGTCCAGGTGCCGACGAGCCGGTCGAGGTCGCGCAGCGTGGTCATGTGGGTGTCCTTCCTGTGTGGAATGTCCGTGTGGAGCGTCGTCGCGGGAGTCAGCGGAGGAACTCGGTCAGTGGGCCGGCGAGCTTGCCCGGCGCCTGCATCACGGCGCCGTGGTTGAGCTTGGGAAGGGTGCGGTGTTCCGCGTCCGGCAGCACGGCGGCCAGCGCGCGGGCGGCGTCGTGGAATCCTGCGGGGCTCTTGCCGCCGGTGAGCACCAGGGTCGGGCACGTCACCGACGCCCAGTCCCCGGCACGCAGCGGCGCGCCCTGCTGGGTGTCGCCCATGACCGCCAGGTCGTAGGGCAGGGTGTGGGCGAGCCCGGTCAGCGTTGACCACACGCCCGGGATGAGACGCATCATCGTCACCATGGCCGACGGCATGCCCTGCGCTTCGGTCATGAAGGCCCGCACCGCACCCGCGCGATCGCCCGAGTCCAGCAGCGCGGTGAGGCGGTCGGCGAAGCCAGGAGGAGGGCCGAATCCGCTGTCGGGGCGCACCACGAACGGCGGCTCGTACACGGCGAGTTTCGTCACGCCGATGCCGGCGCCCGCTGCCCGCAACGCCAGCACGGCCCCCGACGAGCTGCCGAACAGTGCCGCCGACCCACCCACATGCTTGACGAGTGCGGCGAGGTCGTCGATCTCGCGTTCGACGGCGTGGTGGTCGTGATCCCCGCTGTCGCCTCTGCCTCGGCGGTCGTAGTTGACGACGGTGTGGCGATCCGACAGCAGCGTCGCCAGCTTGCGGGTGTCGCGCCGATCGGCGAGTGCGGACGCCACCAGCACGACAGCGGGACCTTCTCCGCTGGTCTCGAACGCGATCGGCGTCCCGTCGCGGGAAGTGACGGTGCCGGTGACGGGTTTTCCTTGTGCGGCCATGGCACAAACGTCCTTTCGAGTATCTTTGGGTATCTGGTGATGTGACGGTGGTGCTCCGGAAAAGGAATCGGTTCACCTGAGACCGACGGTGATCAGCGTGGTCGGCGCTGAGGCGCGTAACGCGCGCAACGGCAACCCGGCCAGGGTGAGCACGCTGCCGTGGGCGAACCGCTGCCGCTGACCGTGAACGGTCTCCAATTCGAGTTCCCCGGTAGCGACGACCACGAGCAGCCCCGCCCAGGCGTCCGGTTCGTAGTCGCGGCTCTCGCCCGCGTCGAGCACGAGGAGTTCGCGGTGCGGGCCGCGGCTCATGGCAGCACCAGGGGCAGGCCGAACGCGGCGAAGTGCTTCGGCTCGAACGAGGTGACGGCCTTGATCTGTCCGTTCTCGACAGTGAGGACGTCCAGCACCTGCGCGCGGAACGCGCCGCGCAGCGACCGGGTCTCGGCGGCACTGGGGTGTTCGACGTAGTGGGCGACGGCTGGCTGAGTGTTGGCCACGGTGACAACACCGCGCCACCGCCCGTGATACCACGCCGAGGCCGAGTCGAAGACGTCGCGGGTGAACGACAACAGAGAGTCGCGGCCCCGCAGCCAGTGCGGGTGCGGCGGCATGGTCAGCCGCACGTCCTCGGCGAGCAGCGACGCGAGGACGTCGAGGTCGGCGCGTTCGTGGGCGTCAACGTAGCGGCGGAGGAGAGCCCTTTCGTCGCCGGTGGGCGCGGTGACGGTCCATGATTCCCTATCGGGCGAGAGATGCTCACGCAGAGTGGCCCTGGCGCGCTGCAAGGCACTCTTGATCGCGGCGACGCTGGTGTCGAGCAGTGCGGCGGTGTCGGCGGCGGGCCAGCCGAGCACGTCGCGGGTGATGAGCACGGCACGCTGGGTGGCAGGCAACCGCTGCACGGCAACGAGGAACGCCAGCTCGATGGTCTCGCGGGCGATGGCCGTCTCGGCAGGCTCATCGGGCGCGGCGGCGAGCTGGTCATCTGGAATCGGTTGCAGCCACGGCACGTCGGTCGGGGGGCTGGTGTTCTCTCCGGCCAGCGGCTCGGAGTGGTAGGGCCGCGCGAAGCGCTTGCGTTCGGAGATGAGGTCGAGACAGGCGTTGGTGGCGATCTTGTAGAGCCACGCTCGGAACGTGGAGCGGGCCTGGTAGGTCGATCGCCGCCGCCACGCGCGCAGCAGGGTCTCCTGCACGATGTCGTCCGCGTCGTCGCGGGAGCCGAGCATCCGGTAGCAATGCACGCGAAGCTCGTGGCGGTAGCGGGTGGTGAGTTCACCGAACGCGGCCCGGTCGCCGTCGCGCACGGCGGTGAGGACCAGTGCCTCCACGTTGTCGCCCATGGTTGGTCACCTTTCGTCGGGCAGGTGTCGGCCGTGTGACCGCGATGGCGGCGCGAAGGAATCGCCGACGTGGTGCACGTCATACCCGGTCAGGCTCAGGGGCGCACGACGAGGCGGGTGACAGCACGGCCGGTCACGACAGCTCGGGCCCGCTGGTCTTGTGGCGCTGGTAGTGGCGGGCGACGCGGGCGCGGTTGCCGCAGCGCGCGGCCGAACACCAGCGGCGGCGGGGGTGCGCGGGAAGGAACAGCAGGACGCAGTCGTCGGCCTCGCACTCGCGAACCTTGGTCACGTCCGGCCGGGCCAGGAACTCGGCGGCGGCCTCGGCGAGCCATGCCGTCAGCCGCTCACCCGGTGAGCCGAGGCGCCGTCGAACCAGGGTGACCATCGCGTCCTGCCACGACAACTCGCTGACGACGGGGGCCGCCCGCTGGAGGCGGTTGAGTGCGTCGAGGTCGGCTTTGGGAGGTCGCCTGCCCCGGCGGGCGTGGTCGAGGGCGCGTGCGGTGTGGTCGCGCAGCGCGCGCACGGCTTCCAGCTCCCGTCCGGTGATCTTCTCCGGTGTCTCGGGTAACCGGTCAGCCTCCAGTGCCAGCCAGCGGCCCAGGGCTGGCGGAGTGGCCAGCAGGTCACCGGCTGACGTCCGGGTGTTGATCAGATCCAAGGCCAGCGGTTCACCGGTCACAGGCAGCGCATCACTCACGCCCCTAATGGTATCCGGATCGCCTTACCTGTTAGCCTTGCGCCCGCTTCGACTAATGCATCATTAGACATCAAAGGGGTTAGCCATGGTGACGTCAGTCGCCCGCGTCGCGCATCGCCACGTCGATGTCGAAGGGGTCCGCGTCTTCTACCGCGAGTCGCTTCCCGACAGCCAGGACGCACCGGTGTTGTTGCTCCTGCACGGTTTTCCCTCCGGATCGCACCAGTTCCGTCGCCTGATCGACGTGCTGGGCGCGCACTACCGTCTCGTTGCCCCTGACTATCCCGGCTTCGGCCATACCGAGGCGCCCGAGGGATTCACGTACTCCTTCGACCGTCTCGCCGACATCACCGAGAGCTTCGTCGAACGGCTGGGACTCGACCGGTTCGTGCTGTATGTCTTCGACTACGGGGCGCCGGTCGGATTCCGTCTCGCGCAACGCCACCCCGAGTGGATCGCGGGCCTGATCACGCAGAACGGCAACGCCTACGAGGAGGGGCTCTCGGACGCCGCGCACAGCGCGCTCACCCTGAACCCGAAAGATCCCGCCACGGACAGCGTCCTTCGCGACCTGTTCACTCTCGAAGGCACCCGCAGCCAGTACGAGACCGGAGTCCGCGACACGGGTCTGATCTCCCCGGACGGCTGGACTCTCGATCAGCATTTCCTGGACGGTCCAGGCCGCAAGGACGCCCAGCGGGCCCTGTTCCTCGACTACCACACCAACATCGAAAGCTACGGCCGCTGGCAGTCCTGGCTGCGCAAGCACACCCCGCCGACCCTCGTCGTGTGGGGGCGCGACGACCCCTACTTCGTCGAGGCCGGAGCCCGCGCCTACCTGCGAGACCTGCCCGAGGCGGAGTTGCACCTGCTCGACACCGGCCATTTCGCCCTCGACACCCACCTGCCGGAGATCGCCCCCCTGATCGCCGACTTCCTCGACCGCGCCTGGACGTGATGGGCTCGCCGCGAGATCGACGTCGCCGTCCCTGAGCCGCCCGGTCCCGGCAACGCTATCCTCGCCCGGGCGGCCTCGGTCACATCCGATCCGCGACCGTGGTGTCGCGGGCGGCGGGGATGTGCGTGGTCGCGGGGCGATGCGTCGCACGCGCCGGTCGCCGGGACGCGCCACGGTGTTCGGTGCCGGGCCGTGTGCAGGTCAGACGCGGGTTGGCCACGGAGGGCTGACGGTGGACCGGGCGCGCCGGTTGCGCCTCCTCTTCGAGGTCGAGCGTGTCGCGCAGCGGTGTTTCGCGGATGAAGACCACGGCGATCACGGTGACCACGGCGGCGATCGCGGCGACCTGGAACAGGGTTCCCGTGGCGTCGCCGTAGGCGGCGCGGACGACCTCCCGCACGGGTGGTGGTAGGGCGTCCACGTCGAGGTCGCCCCCTGCCGCGAGGCCGGCGCCCACGCGAAGACCTCGCGCGGCCAGCGACTCGGTGACGAGGTCGGTCACGCGCATACCGAGCACGGCTCCGAGGGCCGAGACACCGGCGGCGCCGCCGAGCGTGCGGAAGAAGGTGACGGTGGCGGTTGCGGCGCCGACGTTGTTCATGCCGACGGTGTTCTGCGCGGCGAGCACCAGGTTCTGCATGATCGAGCCGACGCCGATGCCCATCAACGCGAGGAATGCGCCCATCCACCAGAGGTTGGTGTCGTGATCGACCTGGGACAGCAGTGCCAGTCCGGTGAGCAGGGCGAGCGAACCCGCCACGAGAAACGGTTTGGTGCGGCCGGTCCTGGAGACGATCCGGCCGACGATGGTGGAGGAGCCGACCATGCCCAGCACCATCGGCAGGGTGAGCAGCCCCGCGGCCGTGGGAGAGAAGTCGCGGGCGAGCTGGAAGTACTGCACGAGGAACACGGTGGCGCCGAACATCGCGACGCCCACGGCGAGCGAGCCGACGACGGCGAGGGTGAAGGTGCGGTCGCGGAACAGGTGCAGCGGCACGACCGGTTCCCGCACGCGGGCTTCGACGGCGATCGCGGCGGCCACGAGAACGGCTGCGGCGCCGAGGAACCCGGCCGTGTGAGGACCCCACCAGGGGAAGTCCTTGCCGGCGAGGGTCACCCAGATCAGCAGCACCGTGACACCCCCGACGATGAGGGTGGCGCCGAGCCAGTCGATGGACACCTCACGCTTGATCACGGGCAGTTTCAGTGTGCGGCCGAGCAGGACGAAGGAGATCACCGCGATGGGCACGCACACCCAGAACGACCAGCGCCAGCCAAGCGGCGAGTCCACGACGAGCCCACCGACGAGGGGCCCGGAGACGGTGGCGACGGCGAACGTGGCGCCGATGTAGCCCGCGTAGCGGCCCCGATCACGGGGCACGATCATCGCGGCGATGACGGCCTGGATGAGCGCTTGCAGGCCGCCCATGCCGATACCCTGCACCGCGCGGAAGGCGATGAGCTGCGGCATCGACTGGGCGAATCCGCCGAGCACACAGCCGACGGTGAAGATCACGATCGAGGTCTGGTAGAGCACCTTCTTGCTGAACAGGTCGGACAGCTTGCCCCAGATCGGTGTGGTGGCGGTGGAGGTCAGCAACATGGCGGTGACCACCCACGTGTAATGGCCCTGGGTGCCACGAAGGTCGGCGAGGATGGTGGGCAGCGCGCTGGAGACGATCGTGGAGGAGAGCATCGCGACCAGCAGGGCGGACAGCAGTCCGGTGAAGGCTTTGAGGATCTGCCGGTGCGGCATCGGCGTGGGGGAGGGGGACGGCTGGCTGGGCGGCGCGGACGTGGTGGCTCCTTCGGGCAGGTCGAGATCACGGACGGGACACAAAGTTAATTAACAAGACTAACGAATAAAGTTGCGTGCAGCAACTATGCAGTTCGGGTGGTTTGGTGGTTGACCTCCAGCGCGGTCGAGGTGCGAGGGTGAGCCTCGTGAGTACCGTGACCACCCCGACCACCCCGACCACCCCGACCGCCGCAACCACGCAGGCGATCCCGGCGATCGACTGGCAGATCGACACCCTCGACCTCGACGCCTACCTCCGCCGCGTCGGCCTTCCCGCCGAACCGCCGTCGGCGCAGGCCCTGACCGCCCTGCACGAGGCGCACGTCCGCACGATCCCGTTCGAGAACATCGACGTCATGCTCGGCCGCACCCCGAGCCTTGAGCTCGCCGACATCGCGGCCAAACTCGTGCACCGGCAGCGCGGCGGCTACTGCTTCGAACACGGCCTGCTCTTCGCCGCCGTCCTGGAGCGACTGGGCTACGAGGTCAGCCGCTGCGTCGCACGAGTGGGCTTCGCCAAACCCGACGCGCCGGCGACACACCTGATGCTGCTCACGCGCATCGGCGGCGACCGCTTCCTCGTCGATGTCGGCTTCGGCTCCGGGCTGCTGACGCCCCTTCCCCTGACCGACGGCGCGAGCACCGACCACGGCGGCTGGCCGTTCCGCCTGCGCCGTGACGACCGCTTCTGGCTGCTGGAGAAACCCGTGGACGGCGCCTGGCGCGTCGAACACGGTTTCGACGAGACACCGCAGCGGCCGATCGACTACGTCGTGGGCAATCACTTCGTCGCCACCCACCCCAGCTCCCCGTTCACGCGGCGGCTCGTCGTCCAGCGCAAGGACCGCGGACACGTTCGCAAACTCACCGGCCGCGGCTACCAGGTTGAATATGCCGACGGGCGCCCCACCGAGGCCAGGACCGTCACCGCCGACGAGCTGGAGGACGTCCTGCGCTCGCTGGACATCGTCGTGGACGGCGACGACCTGGCCCGGCTGCGGCAGGTGTATGCGGGGGAGGAGTGACGCCCTCCGCCAGCGGCGCGTGACCTGCTCCCGGCGCCGAATGCCAGGATGGGCCCCGTGCTGCACGGCAGGGAAGCCGAAACCGAAACGCTCGCCGCGCTACTGGAGAAAGCCCGCGCGGGCACCAGCGCGGCACTCGTGCTGCGCGGCGAGCCGGGAATCGGCAAGACCGCGCTACTCGACCACGTCGCCGAAGCGGCACCGGACCTGCGGCTGCTGCGAAGCGCCGGAGTCGAGTTCGAGGCCGAGCTTCCGTTCGCGGGGCTTCAGCTCCTGCTACGCCCCGCACTCGGCTGCCTTCCCGCGCTACCGGGCCCGCAACGCGAAACCCTGGAAGCGATCTTCGGGCTCGGGCGCGGCTCGACGTTCGAACCCACGCTCGCCGGGCTTGCCGTGCTGTCTCTGCTGACCGAACACGCGGGTGAGGAAGGGCTGCTCTGCCTCCTCGACGACGCGCACTGGCTCGACAGCGCCTCGCGCGACGCGCTCGTGTTCGCGGCGCGCCGCCTCCACGCCGAGGGCGTGATCATGCTCTTCGCGGCGAGGGACGGCGAGGGCTCCTTCCCTGGACCCGGCCTGCCCGAACTACGCCTGACCGGGCTCGCCCCGCACGCGGCGCTGGCACTGCTCGACCGGCATCCGCTCACCCCGGCAGCCCGCGACCGCCTACTCGCCGAGGCACGGGGCAATCCGCTGGCACTGCTGGAACTGCCCCTCGCCCTCGCCGAGGACGGCGGCAGCGCGTCCTCGGCAGGAGCGCTTCCCCTCACCAGCAGGCTGCACCTGGCCTTCCACGGTCAGGTCAGCCGGATGCCCTCCGCCTGCCAGACCCTGCTGCTCGTCGCCGCGACGGACGAGACCGGCGAACTCGCGGTGATCCTGCGGGCCGCCGCCACGCTGGGCATCGGGGCCGAGGACCTGACACCCGCCGAGGAAGCGGGACTGGTGGTTCACGGTGACACCGAGGGCACCACGATCCGGTTCCGGCATCCTCTGCTCCGCGCCGCCGTCCACCACAGGGCACCGGTCGCTGCGCGACTCGCCGTCCACCGTGCGCTCGCGGCCGCCCTCGATCCCGCCGCCTCGGCCGACCACGCCGACCGCAGAGCCTGGCATCTGGCCGCCGCCACCACCGGAGCCGACGAAGAGGTCGCCGCGGCACTGGAGAGCACCGCCACCCGCGCCCGCGAGCGCGGCGGGCACGAGGCGGCCTCCTCGGCCTACGAACGTGCCGCGCGGCTCAGTGCCGAACCACCGGCCAGAGCCCGCCGCGAGGCACTGGCGGCCGAAGCCGCACTCGAAGCCGGTGATCTGGACCGTGCCGGAGTGCTGGGAGATCGTGCGGCCCGCCACGCCGATCCCTCGGTGGCCCTGCGTCTCACCCGCGTGCGAGCACAGGCGTCCTTCTGGCAGGGCGCCTACTCGACCGCGCACGGCATGCTGCTCGACGGCGCGGGCCTCGCCCGGCACAGCGATCCCGGCGAGGCCGCAGGGCTGCTCGTCCAAGCCCTGCACACGTCCTGGTATCTGGGTGAGGGACACCTCGCGGCGACACTGGACCGGCTGGCGGCACTGCCGCTCGCCGACGAGCACCCCCTCACCCCCGTCCGGTCCTACCTCACGCAGCTCACCCGCGCAGGCCGGGACGGTTCCCAGCCCACACCACTGCGCGAGACGCTCACCGCCGTGTCCCGGCGCGGCCGCATACCGGAGCAGGTGGCCGCGATCCTCTGCGGCGCGGCACTCGCACTCGGCCAGGACACCGACGCCTCCACGGCGGCGTCCGCGCTCGCGGACCAACATCGCGCCAGTGGCGGCGCAGGCCGCCTGCCGACCGTGCTCTTCTTCGTGGCCGAAGGCGAGGTCTTCACCGGGCGGCACCGCGACGCGCTCACCACCGCGACCGAGGCGTTGAGGCTCGCCCGCGACACCGGCCAGACGCAGTGGGTGAGCCAGTTCAGCAGCGTGCTCGCCTACCTCGCCGCTGCGGAGGGAGACGAGGCGGCATGCGTGCGCCACGCCGAGGAGGCGCTCGCCAACGCAGGCAACGCCACCATGTCGCCCGGCGCGCCGTGGGCACACTGGTCGCTCGGACTGCTGCACCTCGGCCTCGGCCGCGCCGAGGCGGCGCTCGACCACTTCGAACGCATGATGCGGGAACCCATGCGCCACCACATCTGCGCGACGCGCGCCACACCCGACCTGGTGGAGGCGGCCGTGCGCGTGGGCGCTGCCGGGCGGGCCGCCGAACCACTCGCCCGCTTCGAGCGGTGGGCGGCCTCGGCACGGCAGCGCTGGGCCGACGCGCTCGTGCTGCGCTGTCACGCGCTGCTGGCCACCGACGCCCGTGCCGAGGTGTCCTATGTGAGGGCCCTGGATCAGCACGACCGGGGTGGGCGCTCGGTCGAGTACGCCAGGACTTCCCTCCTCTACGGCGAGTGGCTGCGCAGGGCCAGGCGCAAGGCCGACGCGCGCAGGCACCTGATCGCTGCCGTCGAGGTGTTCGACCGGCTCGGCATGCGGCCGTGGGCCGACCGCGCCCGTGGCGAACTCACCGCAACCGGGGTCAAGCCCGAACGCCCTCGCGGGGCGCGGGGGGCGGCGGCGGGCCTCACCCCGCAGGAGGCGCAGATCGTGCGGCTCGCCGCGACAGGACTGTCCAATCGCGACATCGCGGCACAGCTTTTCCTCAGCCACCGCACCGTCGGCTACCACCTCTACAAGGCCTATCCCAAGCTCGGTGTCACCTCACGCGGCGAGCTGGGTGAGCTGGCCGACGTGCTGGGTCTGTGAGCCGGGCGCGCCCCGCGCCGCGTGCATTGAATCAGACGGGGGCAGGCCCCTGTGGTGTCACGGCCTCACGGATCGCCTTCGCCACGGACGTCTGGTCGTAGTCCTCGGCGACCCCGCCGACCAGGATGATGTCGCCGTCGATGTGCCGGGAACGCAGCGGCGCGATCTCCCGGTAGGCGGGGGAGTCCCACCAGGCCCTCGCCTCGGCGACGCCGGGAAAGCCGATCATCACGACGTGTCCCGGCCAGGTGCCCTCCTTGACCTCGTGCGCCGTGTTGTGCACGAGGAAACGCCCGCCATACGGCTCGAAGGTTCCGGAGATCCGCTCGGATGTATTCGGCGATCTCCGGGTGCGGCTCGGCTTCGCGCAGGTGGGCTATGACGTAGGCGGTCATGGGGAATTCTCCTGTGTCCGTGGGCGGGTGGTCGGTGGCCGGTTCAGTGTCCGGAAGGCACCGTGTCGAGGAAGCCGAGCACCCTGCTGATCCGGCCGCCGTCGATGACGACGACGTCGAAGCCGGAGACGACAGGATCGCCGCCCTGCGGCCCCAGGTGCCAGGTGAAGCGCGCGATGTCGTGGTGGGCGTCCACGGCGCTGCCGAGGCTGAGCACCATCCCGGAGAACTGGGCCTTGACCGCGGCGATGGTGGCGTCGAGCCCCTCCTTGCCGCGCACCGAGACCAGCGGGTCGGTGTATTCGACGTCGTCGGTGACGGCCTCGGTGAGGACGGCCTGCCGCGCGGTGGGGTCGGTCTCGTTCCAGGCGGCGATGTAGCGCTGGACGAGTTCGTTCGTGTCGCTCATTGGTTCTCCTCGGGTGCGTGTTCGCTGGTGAACACCAACGTAGGGGGATCGGGTGGTCGCGGAATCTGACGTGCTTCAGTACTTGCCGCCCACGCCATCGGTCGGGGACGCCGTGCGCCGGGTCTTTCCGCGTCAGAGCGCCCGGCACAGGGCGTTCGATCACAAGGGCGGCCGGACCGCTGTGTCAGGGGCTTTCAGGGTTTGGTGAATTCCTCGATCAGCACGGGGTACTGCTCCTTGCCGTGCCCTGCGGCGATCGCGCGGTCGGCCATCGCCTTGATGAGCTTCGGGAGTTCGGCGTTGATGCCTGCCGTTTCGTTTTCCTGGACCATGTGTTTCATCGCCCGCACGTCGGTTTCCAGTGCCGAGACTTCGGCGGGGAACGAGCCGTTGTCGATCTGCTCGGCGTATCCGGGCAGCCACCCGGCCACTCCGGTCGCGATCTGCGCGGCGAACGGCGCGAAGGTAGCCGCGTCGATGCCTGCCGCCCTGAGCAGAGCGGTTCCCTGCAACCAGGCGTTGAGGACACTCCACATCATGGTGAGGCCCGCCACGTCGTACAGGGACGCCAGACCGGGGTCCTCGCCGAGGTAGGTGACGGTGCCGAGCGCGCCGAGCGTCGCAGCGTGCGCGTCGAAGTCCGGCTTGGGTCCGCTGTGCAGGATCACCGCCTCGGCGGTTCCGATCGCCGAGGGGATGGCCATGATGGCGCCGTCGAGGTAGCGGGCGCCGCGCTGCCACGCCCATCGGGCCGTGTCCCTGGCCTGCGCCGAGTCGCCCGAGGTCAGGTTCACCAGTGTCGTGCCGTCCAGGTTGACGCCGGTGTCGAGCACGTCGTGCACGGCCTGATAGTCGGTGAGGCAGACGATCGTCAGCGCACCGGCTTTGAGGGCGTCGCCGACCGTCGGCGCCGGCTGCGCGCCCTCGGCCACCAGGCGGTCGGCTTTGCTCGCGGTGCGGTTCCACACGGTGACGGGATGCCCGGCCTTCAGGAACGCGCCCGCGAGCGCCTGGCCCATCAGTCCGAGGCCGAGAATGGTCACGGGTGTGTCGGTGTTGTGAGTCATGACAGCATCGTCAACGTTGATACCGGTGTGAAGGTCAAGCGAGGTTTTTGCGGTGCGGATCGGTGAACTGAGTCGCCGGACGGGCGTCAACGCCCACCAGTTGCGTTACTACGAGGCGCAGGGCCTGCTCGAGGCGGATCGGGGAGCGAACGGCTATCGCGAGTTCGGTGAGGACGCCGTGCTGCGGGTGAGCCAGATCCGGCACCTGCTCGGCGCCGGTCTGTCCTCTGAGGACATCGCATACCTGTTGCCTTGCGCGAGAGGGGAGGTTCCGGAACTGGTCGGGTGTCCCGAACTGCTGGCGGCGATGCGGTCGCGGCTGCACCGGCTCGACGAGCAACTGGATCGGATCGCCCGCTCCCGCAGCGCGCTGCTCGACTACATCGCCGCGGCCGAGAGGATGGGCGGCGAGCACTACCCGCCTCTCGACGGCGCCGGACTGGAGCCGGTCTCTGCCTGATCGGCGGGGCTGTTCTCGCTCGGCGCCAGCCCCGGTCCTCGGTGAGCCACCTCCCGCCCTGCTCCGTCGGCCGCGACGACTGGTCGTGTCCGGCAGAGCGAGAACAGTCCGGGTCAGTCCTCGATCGCCCCGGCCTGTCTCCGCTCGCGGGAGAACCCTCGGGTGCCCGGCACGAGGGCGGCAGCGGCGGGCGCGGCGAAGCACACGACGGCGCAGGCGCCGAGCACCACGGAGGCGCCGAAGGCGTCGATGGCGGGGGCGATCAGGATCAGTCCCACGGGCGCGAGCCCGTACGACAGCAGGAAATCCAGGGACGAGACGCGGGCCAGTTTGTCCGGAGCCACCTCACGCTGGGTGGCGGTGAACCACGGGACGTTGAACATCTCGATGCCGATCCCGGCGAGGACGTAGGCGGCGAGGATGGCGGCGGGCGGCACCGGGAGCAGCAGGGCGAGTGGGGCGAAGCCGTAGAGCGCGAGGCCGGCGAGCGCGGCCCAGCCCTGGGCGCCGGGCCTCCACCGCGCCACCACCACGGCCCCGACGAGCGCGCCCACGACGTAGGCCGTGGTGGCGCCCGCGAGAACGGCTTCGCTGCCGTAGCGGTCGCGGCTGACGAGCGGCAGCACGACCCCGGTCGCCGAGTATCCGGTGGCGATCACCGCGGTCAGTGCTCCGAGCCCGGCGAGAAACCACGGATGCCTGCGCGCTTCCCTCAGCCCTTCGGCGAAGTCCGCGACGACAGCGGTGGAAGGCCGCTTCCCCGCGCAGGCCCGTCGTCCGGCCGGAGGCACCGTGGCGGCGATCAACCACAGCACGCCGACACCCCACAGCAGGACCCGGGTGCTCGCCAGGACCGCGAGCAGAGCCGTGACGGCGGGCGCGATCAGCGTGGTGACCCGCACCGCCAAGGTCATCGCGGCGTTGGCTTGCTGCCGACGTGGCTCGTCAACCACCTCGGCGGTCAAAGCCTGGTATGCCGGTCGGCAGGCGCCTTGACCCGCTCCGGCCACACCGGCTGCGACGGCCGCGAGCCAGGGTGAGGAGCCCACTCCCAGCGCCATCACGGGCAGCGCGATGGCCGAGGTGAGACAGGACCAGAACACCACAGCCCTGCGGGAATGGCGATCCGCCAGTACACCGCTGACGGGGACCGCGACGAGGAAGCCGATCGTGCGCGCGGCGAGCAGCACACCGAGTTCGACGGCGGTGAGTGAGCGATCGAGCACGGCGAGCCCGAGCACGTAGGGCAGGGCCCAGGTCGCCAGGCCGGACGCGGTGGTGCCGGACCACAACCGGAGGAACGCCGCGTCGCGGAGGATCGACCGGCGCCGGGCGTCAGCGGAGGACGCGCCGGAAGCGGGCAATGGGGGCGGAGAGGACACGGTGGACACGGGCTCCTCGGGTCGTGGCCGGTGACGGAGACACCACAGTAGATGAAAACTGTTGTCATATTCGGCAGCGCTGGTACAGTCGGTCAATCTTGGAAGGTGATCCGCTGAAAGCGCAGTTCACGGCACTGCGCACCCTTCCTGTGAATCGAACACGCAGCCGCGCCGTCGTAGTAACGAGAGTTGCGCCGAGCGATCCGGCGACGTCGTCGCTCGATCCTCGTGCTCACCTGCCATCAGCCCGCACTGCCACGCCATCGGATCGAACACTGTGGACGAGGTCGTCGCCGCGTAGCCGGAGATTGTCGGTTTCCGGCTGAACCTTCGGCCTGGCTCGCCATGGTCGCGCATGGAGTGGAACCTGGCCCCGGCTCGAGCGGAGCGAGGGCGATGCGGGCGAGGAGCAGGCGGTCCAGTCCTGACGCCTGCCGAGACGAGTCGCACAATCACCGCAGTAGCCAAACGTTAATGAAAACTATTATCGTTATCGCGTGGTTGATCGTACCGACGTCCGTGGGCCGAGCGCGGCTCGTGCTCCCGCGACGAGAAGCTCCCACTCGCTCGCGTGGCTGGTTCCGGGACTGGTGGTGGCACTCGTGCTCTCGGTCTTCGCCGCGATCGGACTGGGCTCGGCCGCCATCTCGCTCGATCAGACGGCGCGCCTGCTGTGGGAGGCCCTCACCGGAGGCACCGTCTCCCGCGAGGAGTTCCCGAAGTACCAGATCATCTGGCAGATCCGCACCCCTCGCGTGCTGCTGGCCGCCGTCGTGGGCGCCGGGCTGGCCGCGGTCGGCGTCGCGATGCAGGCGGTGGTGCGCAACGCACTGGCGGACCCCTTCGTTCTCGGCGTCTCATCCGGAGCGTCCGTCGGGGCGGTGGCGGTGAGCGTGACCGGAGCCTTGGCGGCACTGAGCATCTACGCCGTGGCCGCCGGAGCTTTCGTCGCGGCCCTCGGCGCGACAGCCGTGGTGTATCTCCTGGCGCAGGGCAGGGCGGGAGTAACCCCGCTGCGGTTGCTTCTGACCGGGGTCGCGCTGTCCTTCGGCTTCCAGGCCGCGATGAGCCTGCTCGTGTATCTGGTGCCCACGAGCGAGTCAACCAGCACGGTGCTGTTCTGGTCGATGGGCAGCTTCGGTGCCGCCACCTGGGCGACGGTCCCGATCGTGGGAGCCGTGGTGCTGCTCGGAATGGTCGTCCTGCGGCGCTACGGCCGCGTGCTCGACGTCCTGACACTGGGCGACGAAACCGCCGCGAGCCTGGGTGTCCACGGCGAACGCAACCGCAAAGTGCTCTTCGCCGTCACCGCCGCGATGACCGGCGCCATGGTGGCAGCCAGCGGGGCGATCGGCTTCGTCGGGCTCGTCGTTCCACACATCACCCGCATGCTCGTCGGCGCCATGCACCATCGAGTGCTGCTGGTCGCCCCGCTGGTCGGGGCGGTGGTCATGATCTGGGTCGATCTCTTCGCCCGCACGGTCGCCGCTCCACGGGAATTGCCGCTCGGCGTGCTCACCGCTGTGGTCGGCGTGCCCGTGTTCGTCGTTCTTCTGCGCCGCCGCGCCT
The DNA here is from genome assembly GCF_000258175.1 of Saccharomonospora xinjiangensis XJ-54. Lineage (NCBI taxonomy): Bacteria > Bacillati > Actinomycetota > Actinomycetes > Pseudonocardiales > Pseudonocardiaceae > Saccharomonospora > Saccharomonospora xinjiangensis. The sequence goes on from NZ_JH636049.1 coordinate 4,609,828, forward strand.
ACGTTTTCGGAGGCCGCTGATGCGGGTTCACTTCGACGCCGTCTCCGTCGAGATCGACGGCCACCAGATCGTCCACGACCTGAATCTCACCGTGCCCGCAGGGAAGGTCGTCGGCCTCGTCGGGCCGAACAGATCGGGCAAATCGACGGCGTTGCGCTGCGTGTACCGCGCGCTGCGGCCCAGCAACGGCGTCGTGTGGGTGGGCGGCGACGACCTCCACACGCTGCACCGGCGTGAGGGAGCGCGGCGGGTAGCTGCGCTGGCCCAGCACGGCGGGTCCGATCTGGACTTCACCGTGCGTGAACTCGTCGCGTTCGGACGTATCCCGCACCGGAGCGGTAACACGCCCCTCGCCGCACGCGACGCGCGACTGTGCGAGGAGGCGATGGCGAGCCTCGACATCACTCACCTCGCCGAGCGGGGCGTTCTGGCGCTGTCGGGAGGGGAGCTGCAACGAGTACTCATCGCCCGCGCGCTCGCGCAGGAACCGTCCGTTCTGGTGCTGGACGAACCCACGAACCACCTCGACGTGCGGCACCAGATCCAGCTGCTCTCACTCGTCCGCTCGATGGGCGTGACGGTCTTGCTAGTCGTCCACGACCTCAACCTCGCCGCAGCCGGATGCGACGAGATTGGCGTCCTCGACCACGGCCGGCTCGTCACGTCCGGCCCGCCCCGCGATGTCCTGACCCCGCCGCTGATCCGGGAGGTCTTCGAAGTGGACGCCGTTGTCGTGGACCACCCGCTGACCGGCGCTCCCCAGGTTCTGTTCGCACTCGGCACCACGCCGCAGTCACAGAGTTCTCGCTCGACAACGAGACAAGGAAACACATGACGATCTCCCGACGCCGCCAGCTGACGGCGACCTCCTTCGCACTATCCACCGTTCTCGTTCTCTCCGCCTGTGGCGCGGACGTGGACAACAGCGGAGCGGACACCACGGTGACCGTGAACCGGTGCGGGGAAGAAGTCGAATACACCACGCCGCGGCGCGCGGCGGTCTACGAGGGCGGCAGCGCCGACAAGATGTTCGCCCTCGGACTGACCGACCACGTGCACGGCTACGTGATGCCCCCGGCCAACCCGCCGGTGTCGGAGTCACCGTGGGCCGACGAATACGGCAAGGTCGAGTTTCTCGGTGATGACCTGCTCAACCGGGAGCTGGTCGTGGACGCGGGCGCGGACTTCGTCGTCGCGGGCTGGAACTCCGGCTTCTCCGACTCTCGGGGCATCACCCCGGAAATCCTCGACACGCTCGGAATCCAGAGCTTCATGCACACCGAGTCCTGCTACAACTATCCGGGTTTTCCTGAGCGGACGACGCCGATCGAGGGCCTTTACACGGATCTGGAGCGCCTCGGCCGGATCTTCGGTGCCGAGGACCGGGCCCGGACACTGGTGGCGGACTACCGAGAGCGGGTCGCGGCGGTGCAACGACAGGCACCCGAGGGGAATCCGGTTCCGGTGTTCCTCTACGACTCGGGCACCGACCGGCCCTTCACCGCGGCCAAGCAGGTCCCGCCCAACGACATCATCCGGCTCGCCGGGGGGAGGAACATCTTCGGCGAGCTCGACGAACGCTGGACCGAGGTGAGCTGGGAGGCGGTGGTCGAAGCCCAACCGGAGATCATCATCATTCTCGACTACGGCGACACCTCAGCCGATGAGAAGATCGCCTTCCTCCGCGGCAACCCCACGACCGCGAAACTCCCGGCCGTCGTGGAGAACAACTTCTTCGTCCTCGCCTACAACGAGGGAATCTCCAGCCCTCGCAACATCGACGGAGTGGAGAAGTTCGCCGAGTACCTCCGCGACTACGCCGCCGAGCACTGACAGGGCCCGATATTCCGGGGTGGCTGGAACCGTCAGTGGTGTCGTCCCGGCTCGGGCAGGTGGCGGCGGAACCACGTGCTCAGCTGGGCGTCCACCGCACGAGTCTGCGGCAGTTGCGGTGCGGGCTCGATGCCGGGTTCGTCGGCGAGCGGGTGGGCCAGTCCGGGTATCGCCACCAGTTCGGCTCTTGCGCCCACGGCGGCGGTGAGATCGCTGGCGTCGGCACGCAGCGCCGGATGGTCCTGCTCGCCGCTGACCACCAGCAGCGGCGCGCGTTCGGCGATGACGCCGGCCTTCGTGACGAAGTCCAGGTCGTCGGCGACCTTCTCCGATTCGGCGTCGTACGGGTAGTCGCCGGGGAAAAGGCTGACGACGGACCGGATCCGGACGGCGGCGTTGACGACGGCTGCGGCGAACACGGGGATCTCGGTGTGGGCAAGGACGCGGAGCGCGACGGCGCCACCCAGCGAGCCGCCGAGCACGCCGATCGGGCCGTCTTCGACCGGCAGTTGCGCGCGGATCGAGGCCAGTGCGGCGGGGAACTCCTCGGTCGCCTGCCAGACGAAAGGCCAGAGGGCGGACATCAGCACGTCCTCGCGCAACAGCTCCAGACCGGCGGCCATGCTGCCGTCCACCATGCGTGCCCCGCACATCGGCATGCCGAGGTGGACCCGCCACGCGGGGACGTCGTTCATCGGCAGTGCTGCGGCGAACGCGGCATCCGATCGCGGCGCGTCGAGCATGTGCCAGGTGACGATCAGCGGCGCGGGGCCGGGGGACGCGGGTGGCAGGGCGGTGAACGGCACACCGGCTGCGGTGCCTGTGACAGGTGAGTGCATGCGGTCACGGTAGGGCGCCGACCGGCTGCGCGAAGCGGTTACGCCACCGGCGTAATCCAGCGGCAGGCGCGATCCGGAGAGTCGGCTCGCTCCGCGCTGTCGGCGCTGTCCGCTGCCGGTTGACGACCATCCGGCGGGTTCGGCGAACGTGCCAGGCTGAGAGAAAAGTGACGAAGGGAGTCTCGTGGGCGAGGGTGACAGGTCCCGGCTCTGTGAGTTCAGTGCCCGGCTGCGCAGCGACGATCCCGAGGTCGTCCTTGACGCTCTGGACGACTACCTCTCGGCGCAGGCGGCCACGCGATGGGGCGTGGACAACCCCTACACGTCGCTGGACAGTGAGGTACTTTTCGCCGCCCGAGAGCTACTCGGCCGGGCTCCGATCGGCCCAGGCCATGTGAGCGCTCTCGCCGTGATGTGGCATCTCGCCGAGGAGGAGGACGCCGACGTCATCGCCGACGTCCTCGACGGCACACCGGACGCCGAGGTGCGGGCAACGGCACTCCTCGCCGCCAGCACGGCTCTGACAGCGAGTGAAGAGCCGAACCGGCGGCTGCTGGCGCTGATCACGGCCATGGTGCTGGACGAGAATCTGGATGCGCAAACCAGGAAGGACGCAGTGCAGGCGCTGGAGGATCTTGATCTCCCCGAGATCGAGCATCTGATGGTACGGCTCGCTGATTCGGCCGAGGAGGAACTCCAGGTGCGCGCGGTGAGCTGGCTCGCGGCACCGTTACGGCTCCGTGTTCACCGGGAACTGGTCAGGCGGGTGGTGGAGTGCTGGCCCGAGGACGTGGGAGGGGAGGCCGGGCACCTTCGCCGGGAGGTGCTCGACGGCTTTCACAGCACCTACTGGACGGACACCGAGCCGGACGATCCGGCGCTGCGGAAGGCTCACGAGGAGCTGAGGTTCCCGTCCGGCGATGAGGAATGCCTGCGCGCGTTCGCGACCTTGCTGCACAGCGACGATCCGGTCGCCGTGGGGATCGCACTGGATCACTTCGAGTCGTCAAGGGGTTTGACTCGTGTTCTCAAGGATCGGCAGCAAGCGGAGGACTACCTTCCCGAGGTGCTGTGCCGTGCTCGTGAGGTGCTCCGGCGGCCTCTGCCTCCCGCAGAGGTGAGCGCCCTGAACCTTCTCAGGACGCAGCCTCCCGAACACGGCGATGCCGATCTTCTGCTGGAGGTCCTCTCACGCACGAGGTCCGACGCGGTCCGTCAGGAGGCGCTGTGGGTGGTCCACGGCCTGCTCGACGGCGTCAAGGTGAGAGACGAGAGGCTCGTCGGCGCCGTGCGCGACCTGCTTGCCGAGCCGTCCGTGGGATTCGCCGTCAAGGAGACCGCGATCCGCGTGCTCGCCGATGGCCTCGGCGCCGACGCGGACCCCGTACTTCTCCGGGCGCTTCGCGAGTGCGAGCCGAGGGTTCAGGCCCACGCCGCCTATTTCCTGGTCAACACGGGAGGTTTGGATCGGCACCGCGCCGTTCTGGAAGACGCTGCCGACAGTTGGGGAGATCAGCCTCCCTCGCGTCCCTGGGGCTCCAATCCCATCGATCTGATCCTCGGCAGCCCCCACAGCGTCCACTGGAAGGGTCATCGGCTGACGGACCCGGACCTGGCCCGCGCGCACCGGAGGCTGCGGGCTCCCACGATGGACGACTCGTACCACGAGGCGCTCCGCACGCTGCTGAACAGCGGCGATCCTGCGGCCGTGGGTATCGCCCTCGACCACTGGTGGAGCCCTGACGGCGCTGTGAGGCGGGGCGGTGAGCAAACCCGTGAACCGGAGAAGGCGCTCGTGGCGGACCGTGTCCGGGAGATCTTGCGACAACCCCCACCACCCGAGAGCCGCGGCACACACCGCCTTGAGCCACGGTATCTGTCCGCGTTGTCCGCATTGGACGTTCTGGCTGCGGACGATCCCACGCTGTTGGCCGAGATCGTCAAAACTGCCGGGAGTGATCACCTTCGTGAGCGGGTTCTCGACACGGTCGAAACGGTAGTCGCGAACACCGGGACGGTTGACCGGCGGCTCGGGGAAGCCCTCGGGAATATCGCATGCGACGGTGGCGTGCCTGTGCGCGACAGGGCCAGGGCACTGGAGCTGCTCGGCGACGCGGGGAGTGACTTCGTACCACTGCTCCTCAGAGCGACCCGCTGTCCCGAGCCTGCGGTCCAGGCCGCTGCGGCGTGGGGTCTGTTGGGGGTCGGCGCCGAAAACCATCGTGATCTGGTCGAAAAGCTGATCGAGAGCTGGCCGGTGGACGACGCACCGTGGGAAGTCACCAGGGTACGGGACAGGTTCGATCCTGCCGGGCCGTGAGCAAGGCCGCCTCGTGCCCTGGCCGGTGTTCCCGGGACACGAGGCGGCGTCACTGCCCTGGCCGGACTAGGTCGTTCCGCCCGCCTGCCGAGGTTCGTGCCGATGGCCTGGGTCGTCGTAGGCGCTGCAGGAGTGGTCGTAGGCGTCGGCCACCACCTCGGGGGCATGCCACCAGTAGCGCGACCCGGCCGCGGGGTCCGCCCACTCCGCCACCGTCGTGGCCGGCTCGGCAGCGGCAGCAGAATCCGCTTCCGTGGCCACCGGGGTCGCGGTGTGGCCGGGAGTGTAGGGGCGCAGCAGTTCGTCGCGGGTGAACAGGTGCCCGCCCACCATGGTGGCCTCGACGTTCATCGCGGCGTCGATGTCACGCAGCGGGTCACCGCGCACCATGATGAGGTCCGCGATCTTGCCCGGCTCCAGGGTGCCCACGTCGTCGGCGACGCCGAGGTTCTCGGCGGCGTTGACGGTGGCGGTGCGCAGCGCGTCGTACGGTGTCCAGCCGTAGCCGACGAGTTCCCGCAGGTTGGCGTGCAGTCCCACACCCACGTACGCCAGCGGCGAGTCGGTGCCCGCGACAACGCGGCCTCCCGCGTCGGCGACGGCCCCCAGCGCCCGCACCTCCCGGCAGTCGGCGGTGGAACAGTCCGGATCGGACGGTGCTGTTGTGTTGTCATGGGTGTCGGCGAGCAACTTCTGCCGGGTCCACGGCGGATACAGCGCCAGGCGCGGATCCGAGGCGATCTCCTCCGCCCCCAGGAACTCCGTGGTGAACAGCGTGGCCGTCACCGAACGCCGCCCTTGCCCGTAGAGGGCGGCGACGTCGCCGTAGGAGGTGGCGGTGGCGGTCAGGGTACGCGCGTAGCCGAGCCGCTGGGTCGCGGCCAGATGCGTCGTGCCGTCCTGACCGAGGTGAGCACCGGGGGACAGGTAGTGCGACGCCGAGGGCACCCCCAGCTCGTGGGCGGCGTCGATGACGGCGCGCATCCGGTTGGCCGGCAGTCGCACATAGGTCTTGAGCATGTCGTAGTCGAGAGCCTTCGCCCTGGACAGCTCCAGCTCCACCTGCGCGTCGCTGGTGGTGGGGCGCATGAAGTTGTAGTAGACGCGGGAGCCGTCGATCGGCTCCCCGGTGGCGTGGAAGCGGGGGCCGACCCGGGAGCCGGAATCCAGCGACTCGCGATCCTCCACCGCCCGATACACCTGGTCGCCCACCGAGAGGGTCGAGGTGATGCCGTAGGCGAGACTGATCCTGCCCTGCCGGTCGCCGTAGAAGCGGGACTCGTACTCCTGATGCACATGGGAGTCCATGAGCCCGGGAAGCACAGTGAGGTCGGACGCATCGACGAACCGGCCCTCACCGTGAGCGCCGCGACGATGTGATGTCACCGACGCGATCCGGTTGCCCTCCACGACCACATCCACGTCGTGGCGGAGGCGGCGGCTCGCGCCGTCCCAGAACGCGCCGGCGTGGATGACCGTGCGGCCCCGCGCCACGTCGGGGCGGTAGTGCAGGGGCACGTTCACGTCGCGGGCCTCACCTGTGGCGACGTCGGCCAGCCGCAGAGTCCCGTTCGACAGGTACAACAGCCGCCTGGAGTCGCCGCTCCACGAGGGGGCGTCAGCGACCTCGCCGTTGAGTTCGCGCGCCGGGCCTGCCGGGGTGCCGTCGGCGGCCACCGGCATGACCCGCAGCGTGGAGTTGACCACGAAGGCCATCGACCGCCCGTCCGGTGACCACACGGGACCGTCATCGCCGCGCGTGGAGATGGAGGCGTGCTCCCCGCCAGGGGCGTGGAAGGTCTGCTTTCCGGTGGCCACATCGACGGCGAGGATCTGGCTGGTGCCCTCCCTGAACCGGGCCGAATACGGTTTGACCGCCGCGAACGCGAGGGTCTTGCCGTCGGCCGACCAACTCGGGCGGCCCGGCCCGAACAACGACGGCACCAGTTGCCGCACCCTCCCCGTGCGCAGGTCGAGGACGTAGGTGGCGCCGTCCTGGTCCTGAAACGCGAGTCTGGTGCCGTCGGGGGAGAAAGCGGGGGAGGTCTCGGCGCCGTCGAGCGCGGTGACCCTGCGTTCGGTGCCGTCCCGCAGATCCCGCACATACAGGTCGGGGGTGCCTGCCCGGTCGGTGGCGTAGGCGAGGAGGCGCCCGTCGGGGGAGAACACGGGATTGCTCTCGGCGGCGTGGTCGTGGGTGAGCCTGCGAGGTGTGCCGTCGAGCGGCATGAGCCACAGGTCGTTCAGCGCGACGAACGCCACGTGCCGCGCGTCGGGCGAGAGGGCCGGGGTGAGGATGCCCCGGACGGGATGCCTGCCGGTGTCGTCGAAGTCGTGATCCTTGCGACGGTACTCCACGCGGGGTATCTCGATCGTGGCCTCGAACGGGATGTCCCCGGCCGTGCCTGCGGTGAGGTCACGCGAGCGCAGCGCCCCGTCGGCGGTGTAGAGCAGCCGCTCGTCGTCGAGCCAGTCGGCGGCGAAGAGGAACACGTCCTCGCCGTGGGTGACAGCCCTGCCATCGACGACGAGGTCGGCGCGGGTGCCGTCGTGGCGCACGTAGGCGAGATGCTCGCCGTCCGGCGACCAGGAGGGAGCATGCAGTCCGGCTTTGCCCTCGGGCGCGGGCACGAGGGTGCGGGTGGTGCCGTCGGGAGCGACGGCGGCGATCTCCGTATCGGCGACGTAGGCGAGGTCTTCCCCTCCGGGATGCCAGGCGGGCGTGTGCTCCTGCCCCGGCCCGTCGGTGCGGCGGGTGAGTTCGCCGGTGGCGACGTCCACGGTCCAGATGTCGTAGGAGCCGCCCCGGTCGGAGGAGAACGCGATCGTGCGGCCATCCGGTGACCAGCTCGGTTCGCGGTCGTCGAACCCGCCGTGGGTGAGCCGCACGGGGTCACCGCCGTCGGGGCCGGCGATCCAGATGTGAAAGCGGCCGTCGGCGTAGCCCTGGTAGGCGATGCGGCCGTCCGGTCCGACGTCGGGTCGCGCGGCTTCGGCCTCCACCGAGGTCAGCCGCTGCGCTTTCCCTCCGCCTGCGGGGACACGGAAGAGCAGTCCTTGCAGGTCCATGACCACGCTGCCGTCCGGCGCGGCCGACGCGGTGAGGTTGGTCCCTTCGGTGACGGTCACCGACACGGCCCCTGCGTCAGCCGACACGGGGGAGTGCGGGACGGTCGCCAGTCCGGCGCTGAGCACGACGGCGACACCGAGGACGGTGAGCCTGGCCGTGGTCGCGCGCGGTGACAGATCTCTGCGATCCAACACTGGTATCGCCACCCTTCCCGGTGCAGTTCCGAGAAGATCCACACTGGTACATACCACTGTCGCGCCGATATCGGCGAAACGAGGGATGCGGTGGCCGAAACCGGCCATCATCGGTGACACAGCGCAGCCGTCGCGGCCATCACGACCACGCCTCGGGTGGCGAGAAAGGGCCGAGGCCACCTCGGCAGCGACGTTGTGGACACCGCGCCCACCTCGGGAACCGCGCCGCACTCGCCCACACCCCCCGCACGACGCGAGCCGTCACCGCGCACCGGCGGGAACGGCGGCGGCCTCGGCAATCCGCGCGGCGATGCGGTCCACGTCGCCGCGTTCACCCGGCCGCAGCGGCACACCGACACCCGCGCGGATGCGGGCGGCCACCGCGAGCAGCCGCCGCGCCCTCCGGGTGTTACCCGCGAGAGCCTCGGCCCCGGCGAGGCCCTCGACGCCGAGCGCGACGGCCCTGGGGTCACGGCTGCGGCGGGCCGCGGCAAGGCCCTCGCGCTGCCTGCGCATCGCCTCCTCCGCGTCCCCCCGCAGTTCGGCGACGAAACCCAGCTCGGCGAGGATGAGCGCTTCGCTGGACGGCGCGTCGTGGTCGCGGTGCCAGCCGAGCAGCACCGTCAGATGACGCTGCGCCTCCTCCAGCGCGCCTTCGCGGCGCGCACCGAGCGCGAGGCCCGTGCGCGCGTACATCTCGCCGGGCGAAAAACCCTGGTCGGTGGCGATCCGTAGGGCTTCCTCGTGCAGGCGGCGAGCCTCGGCGAGATCACCGCGCAGCAACGCCACCCGGCCCAGCCACGAGGTCTGATACGACATCTCCGGCCGCAGCCCGAGTTCATCCGCCATGGCCAAGGCAGTGCGGAAGCCGTGCTCGGCCTTGACGTCGTCGCCGTGCAGGCCGGCCAGCGTGCCCGAGATGAACGCCGCCTGCAACTGGCCCCACCGGTCGCCGAGCTGTGCGAACAGCGCCGAGCACTCGTCGGCGGCGATATGCGCGCCGGGCAGGTCACCGACGGCGAGCCGCTGACTCGCCAGATCGCCGAGCGCGGCGGCGATACCCCACCGGTCGCCGCAGGAGCGGAAATCCTCCAGCGCGCGGCGGGTGGCGCGTTTGGCCGCCCGCAGGTCCCCGACCGTGCCGAGTGCGTGGCCGAGCCACCACAACGCCCGCGCGCGAGCCCCGTCCCGCCGACCACCTCCGAGCCGGTCGGCGACATCGCCGACCGAGCGGGCGAGCCGGTGCCCGGACAGCAGTTCCAGACCGGCCAGCCAGGCCGACACCACCTCCGCCTCGGGCGCCTGGGGGGTCTCCGAGTCCATGACGGCCAGGGTCTCCCGCAAGGCTCTGCGGGCGGTGGAGAGCCTGCCCCGCAGGAACCAGTACCAGGTCAGCGTGATGACCAGGCGGGCAGCGGCAACCGGCTGCCGCGTGCCCAGCAGGGTGTCGAGGGCAGCACTCAGGTTGGCCGACTCCACGTCGAGGTCGCCGAGCAGGCAACACTGGCCCGGACCACGCAGGCCGTGGTCGGCCGCCGAGGCCAGCTCCGCGTACACGTCGGCATGGCGGGCGCGGGCGGTGCCGGTCTCCCCGGCGTCGGCGAGCTGCTCGAGACTGTACGCGGCGACCGACTCCAGCAGCCGGTATCGAGTGGCGGTGCCGTGGGCCTCCCGCACGACGAGCGACCGATCGACCAGCCGCGCGAGCACCTCGGCGACATCCTCACCTGCCACGTCACCGCCCGCGCACACGACCTCAGCCTCGGCGAGCCCCGCCCCACCGGGGTGCACCGCCAGCCGTCGCAGCACCGCGCGCTCGGTGTCGTCCAGCAACCGCCAGCTCCACTCGATGACCGCGCGCAGGGTGCGCTGCCGTTCCGGCATGTCACGGGGACCTCTTGTGAGCAACCGGAACCGATCGTCCAATCGGGACAGCAGTTCGTGCGGGCCCATGCTCCGCAGGCGGGTGGCCGCCAGCTCCAGAGCAAGGGGAAGCCCGTCGAGTCTGCGGCAGATCTCGCTGACGGCGCCCACAATGTCCGGGGTGAGCGCGAATCCGGGCACGGCCGCCGTGGCGCGGTCCATGAACAGGCGCACGGAGCTGAAGGTCACCGCCCGCTCCACAGCCGCAGCGTCGCCGTGATCTTCATGCACGCCGTCGTGGCCGGGGGACACCGGACGCGAGGGCCGTTGCGGGACACCCAGCGCGGGCACCTCCCACAGCGCTTCCCCCGCCACCCCGAGCGGTTCCCTGCTGGTGGCCAGCACCCGCAGCCGAGGAAGAGCGCGCAGCAGGCGGCTCACCACGGCCGCCACCGGCTCGACCACCGCCTCACAGTTGTCCACCACCAGCAGCAGCCTGCGATCGCGCAGCGCGCCCGCGAGCTGATCGAGCATCGAGCGCCCGCCGCGGCTCGCGCTCTCCTGCACACCGAGCGCAGCGGCCAGCGCGTCGGCGATCCGCTCGACCGGCACCGGACGTCCGGGGTGGTCGCGTTCGGCACCGGCCAGCTCCACCAGCCACACGCCGTCGCGCACCGACGGAAGTTCCCGGGTACCGACCTCGACGGCGAGGCGCGTCTTGCCGACACCGCCGGGTCCGGTGAGGGTGACGAGGCGGTGCGCCCGCAACGCCGCGCGCACCGCCTCCACGGCGGTGTCACGCCCAACAAGACCTGTGAGAGGCACCGGCAGGTTGGTCTGCTCGGTCCGCGTCAACTCGGCCCGCGCCCGCCCGGCACCCTCGCGCTGCGCCGCTGTGGCGCCGAGTGCGGGATCGTGCCGCAGGATCGCCTCGTGCAGGCTGCGGATCTCCGGGCCGGGGTCGGCGCCCAGCTCCTCGGCCAACCGCGCGCGCAGATCGGCGAACGCGGCCAGCGCCTCCGTCTGACGCCCCGCGAGATAGAGGGCACGCATGTGCAGGCCGCGCAGGCGTTCCCGCAGTGGATGCCGCGACACCACCTCGGCCAATTCGTCGGCCAGCCCTGCGAGATCGCCACCGGCGTCGAGCCGGGCCTGCGCCAGCTCCTCGCGGGCAGCCAGCTCCTGCCGCGACAGCCGGGCGGCCTCGGCGACGAGCACGGGCTGGGCGAACTCCTCCAGCGGTTCCCCCCGCCACAACGCCAGAGCCTCGCCGAACACCGCCACCCGGCCGTGCGGGTCACGCGTCCCCGCCGCTTTCGCCGTCAGCAGCCGGAACCGGCAGGCATCGACGGCGGCACCGGCCACGTCCAGCACATAGCCGCTGCCTCGTCGCACCACCAGCGCGCGGGCACCGGGCTCGGCCGCCTCCAGCGCGCGCCGCAGCTGGGAAACCTTCGTCTGCACGGTGTTCGCCGGGTCGGACGGCGCCGCGCCCTCCCACAGCGCCTCGACGATCCGGCCGAGTGGCACCTCGGCGCCCGCGTTGAGCGCGAGCACCGCCAGCAACGCCCTGACCTTGCCTTCCCGGACACGCACCGGCGTACCCGCGTCGGTCCACACCGCCAGCGGCCCCAGCACCCCGAAACGCACGGCCCCACCGTAGCCGCGCGCACTGACATTCCCGTGCGCCGCCCGTGCGGAATCCGTGCGCGCGGCCTCGCATCGTGGTCGGTATGGAACGACCACCACCCACCTCCGTCACGGTGCTGGGCCTCGGCGCGATGGGATCCGCACTGGCCACGGCCCTGATCGACGCGGGCCACGCCGTGACGGTGTGGAACCGCACCCCGGCGAAGACAGCACCGCTGGTCGCCAGGGGCGCGGCACGGGCAGGCGACATCGACGAGGCTCTGCGAGCCGGCCAGGTGATCGTCACCTGCCTGCTCGACCACACCGCCGTCCACGACGTCCTCGACGACCACGCGGGCGCGCTGGCCGGGCGCACACTGGTCAACGTCACCAACACCACACCGGAGGGCTCCGCCGAACTCGCCTCCTGGGCGGCCTGCCACGGCGCCGAGTTCCTCGACGGCGGCATCATGGCCGTCCCGCCGCAGATCGGCACCCCGTCGGCGTTCGTCATCTACAGCGGCTCCGAACAGGCGCTGGAGACCGCACGCCCGGCGCTGGAGGCGTTCGGCGACGTCCGCTACCTCGGCAGCGACCCGAGCCTGGCCGCGTTGCAGGATCTCGCGCTGCTCAGCGGCATGTACGGCATGCTCGGCGGCATCCTGCACGCCTTCGCGCTCGTGCGCACCGGCGGGATCACCGCCCGCGAGTTCGCACCCGTGCTGCGGGAGTGGCTGACCAGCATGGCCGCGTGGGCCGACTCGGCGGCAGGGCGCATCGACGACGGCGACCACGCCGGGGACGTCGTGTCCCCCCTCGCCATGCAGGCCGCCGCCTACGACGCCTTCCTCACCGTGGCCCGCGACCGTGGCGTCAACCCGCTGCTGCTGGAACCACTCGGGCAGCTGCTGCGCCGCCGCACCGACGACGGTCACGGCCACGAGGACATCACTGGCGTCATCGACGACCTCACCACCACGACAACAACGACAGGAGACAACGCATGAGCACCAACGACACCCGCGAGCCCGTCACCGTCATCGGCCTCGGCCCGATGGGGCAGGCCATGACCACCGCCCTGCTCGGCGCGGGCCACCCCGTGACAGTGTGGAACCGCACGGCCTCCCGCGCCGACGCCGTCGTCGCCAAGGGAGCCACCCGTGCCGCCACCGTCGCCGACGCACTGGCCGCGAGCGAGATCGTGCTTCTCAGCCTCACCGACTACCAGGCCATGGACGACATCCTGTCCACCGCCACCGACTCCCTGGCAGGCAAGCTGATCGTCAACCTCAGCTCCGACACTCCACAACGGACCGTCGAGGCGGCGCGCTGGCTGAGCGACCACGGCGCCCGTCTGCTCGTCGGCGGGGTCATGGTGTCCGAGGAGCTGGTGGGCACCGAACAGTCCTACGTCTTCTACAGCGGCCCTCGCGACTCGTTCGACGCGCACGAGGCGACGCTCGCGGTGCTGGGCAGGCCCGACTACCGCGGCGAGGACCACGCGCTGGCCCAGCTCTACTACCAGGCGCAGCTCGACATCTTCCTCACCTCACTGGCGGCCTACCTGCACGCCACGGCGCTGCTGAAGGCCGCTGGCGTGCCCGAACCGACGTTCGCGCCCTACGCCACGGAGATGTTCGACATGGTGTCGTATTTCCTGCGAGGCATCGCCGAGCAGCTCGAACGCGGCGACTACCCGGGTGACGGGGCATCGGTGACCATGATGGGAGCCACCGCCGACCACATCGTCGGCGCCAGCGACGCGGCCGGAATCGACGCCACGCTGCCACGGGCGGTGCAGTCCTACTACCACCGCGCCATCGCGGCCGGGCACGGCGGCAACGGCTGGCCGAGCCTCTACGAGGTGATCAGGAAGCGGTGACGGGCTCGGGCGGCGCGAATGCCCGCAGCGCCGCCTCCACCAGCGTGTCGGCGTAGTCGGGGGTCAGCGGGCCGGTGCGCAGCAGCCAGCGGCGGAACAGGGGAGCGAAGAGCAGGTCCAGCACGATGTCGAGATCGGCGTCGGGGGACAGCTGCCCTGCCCGCTGGCCGCTGCGCAACCGCTGCCGCTTCGCCTCCTCCAGCTCGGCGGTGTGTTCGGCGTAGGCGGCGGCCAGGCCAAGGTCGTGCGCCAGCTCGGTGGTCAGTCCGCGGATCAGCGCGTCGAACGTGGGATCGGCGAACTCGGCCGCCGTGGCCCGCAGCACCTGCTTGAGATCGCCCTCCAGATCACCGGTGTCGGGAAGGGCGAGTTGACCTTCGCCGTTCTCGCTCAGAGCGCGCACCGCGTCGAGCACCACCGCGCCTTTGGACGGCCACCAGCGGTAGATCGTCTGCTTGCCCACGCCCGCGCGGGCGGCGATGGCTTCGATGCCGACCTTCGCGTAGCCGTGTTCGGCGACCAGCGCGCGCGTGGCGTCCAGGATCGCGCGGCGGGAGCGTTCGCTGCGGCGAAGGGAACCTCGGGGTGATGTCATGACCACATCCTAGACCGAGACGAGACGTTGCGTCTTGACAAGCGATGTGCGGGTGCGCATGATAAAGCGGAACGCAACGTCTCGTCTCGTCTTGTCTGGAGTGTCATGACCACCACCGCCCCGTCCCAGCCCCGCGTCTGGTTCATCACCGGCGCATCCCGAGGGCTCGGCCGAGCCTTCACCGAGGCCGCGCTCGCGGGCGGTGACCGTGTCATCGCCACCGCCCGCGACGTCAGCCCCCTCGACGACCTGGCAGCAGCCCACGACGGCGCCCTTGTCACGCTGCCTCTCGACATCTCCGACCACGCCGCCGTGGTGTCCACGATGGACAAAGCAGCCGCCGTCTTCGGTGGCCTCGACGTCGTCCTCAACAGCGCGGGCCAGTTCCTCCTCGGCATGATCGAGGAGACCACCGAGCAGCAGGCCAGAGCCCACCTCGACACCAACTTCTTCGGCGCACTCTGGGTGGCCAAGGCCGCGATTCCGCATCTGCGGCGCCGGGGCGGCGGAAGGCTGCTCCAGGTCTCGTCGATGGGCTCCGTCGGCGGCCATGCCAGCGTCGGCCTCTACGGTGCGGGCAAGGCCGCGCTGGAGGCGATGACCGAAGCGCTGGCCATGGAGGTCGCCCAGTTCGGCATCGCCGTCACCGTCCTCAACGCGGGCGGCTACGACACCGGCCTGTTCACCAAGGGCCTCACCAACACCGAACCCGACCCCGCCTATGCCGACCTGCGCGCCGAACTCGCGGCGATGTGGAGCGAGGGAGTCTCCGACGACCCCGCCAAAGCGGCCGCCGTCGTCCACGACATCGTGAACATGCCCGAACCACCCCGGCGCGCCATCCTCGGCAGCACCTCGTTCGACATCGTCCGCGATATCGCCAAGCAACGTCAGGCCGACCTCGAACGCTGGGAAGAACTCAGCCGCGCAGCCGGACGCGGGTGACCCTGCCCGCCAAGCCTGCTACTACAGAAGTAGTCACTTCGAGATCGAAGGAACGGCGGGCTGGAGTGAGGATCACTTTGTGACGGGCAGGCACTCGGTGAGCAAGGCGACGATGTCACGCCAGGCTCGCTGGGCGTGCCGTGGGTGGTAGCCGACGCCGGGAGGCGCGGCGTGGTCTACCGGTGGGTGGTGGAAGGCGTGCAGGGCTCCTCCGTAGACCACGAGGCGCCAGTCAACACCTGCGGCCTGCATCTCCGCGGTAAACGCCTCCCGTTGCGCGGGCGGCATGATCGGGTCTTCCGACCCGACCCCGGCCCATACCGGGCAGCGAATACGTGCCGCCTCACCCGGTCGGCCCGTGAGCAGTCCGTTGACTGTCCCGATCGCGCGCAGGTCGGCGCCATCGCGCCCAAGTTCCAGCGCGACGGCGCCCCCGGTGCCGTAGCCGATGGCGGCCGTCTGGTCGGGATCGACCCGAGGTTCGGCACGCAACACGTCGAGCGCGGCGTGACCGATTTCTCGCATGCGGTCAGGCTCGCCGAGCAGCGGCATGCAACGGGCCAACATTTCCTCCGGGTCGTCCAGATAGCGTCCGCCGTGGAGGTCGAAGGCCAGCGCCACGTACCCCAGCTCAGCCAGAGCCTCGGCCCGCCGGCGCTCGACATCGCTGAGCCCCATCCCTTCGGGTCCGATCAGGACTCCCGGCCTGCGCTCGGCACCGGCCGGGAGCGCAAGGTACCCGATCATCGTCAGATCGTCGGCCGGATATTCGACCGTACGGGTTGTCACTGTCGTCATGCGACTGGACAGTAATGGCCGTTGCGCGCGCTCCGGGTGGTGTTCACTGATGGCAGACAGCAATCCGTTCCGACGACACCACTCGGACGCATCGGTCGCCTGTCGTCACACGGTCGAATAACAACAGCTCCGACCGGCGTCCAACGAACTCAGTAAGTCCGGAGCCTGATGGCGACTCGGATCGGCACTCAGCCGTAGCGCGCCACCAACTCGCCGCCGATCCGCGCCAGCTCAACCCGCACCGGCTCAGGCTCCACAACCTCCAGCGCCGAACCCCACCCCGCGAGCTGCTCGGCCACCGACCTCGACGTGTGCGCGGCCACTCGCACCCGGCCCCCGGCCTCGTCCACCACAGTGCAGTGGCGGCCGAACTGTCTGCGCAAAACCCACACGAACCCGGGGTCAACCAGCACCGTCGCCTCAACCCCCGAACGCCGCCGCTCCACCTCCGCGACGATCTCCTCCCACGTCCGCGACAGATCCAGCGCCTCAGGACGCTCAGCCCGCTCGTCCGTGATGTCCACGGCCCGCACCCGGTCCACGCGGAACGTCCGACGCCCCGCCTCGGTGCCCGCCACGAGATACCAGACGTCGCCCTTCTCCACCAGCCCCCACGGATGCACCGTCCTCGGCCGCTCACCGCGCCCATAGGTCAACCGCACCACCCGCCGCGACACCACCGCACGCCGCAGTACCTCCAGCGACTCCGGCCCGTCGTCACCGGACTGCCCCCACCTCGCCGCATCGACCACCACCGAATCCGTCGCCGCCCGCGCCTGATCCCGCATCGGCTCCGGCAACGCCCGCACCAGCTTGCGCAGCGCCGACCGCAACGCGGGCGACACCGAAGCCCCCGTCACCGCCGCGCTCAACGACCACACCGCCGCCCGCGCCTCACCCTCCGTCAAACCGGTCAGATCCGTGCGCGCCCCACCCACCAGCGACCAACCCCCACCACGCCCTGGCTGCGCGTACACCGGAACCCCCGCCGCCGACAACGCCTCAAGATCCCGGCGCGCCGTCGCCACCGACACCTCCAACTCCTCGGCCAACTGCGCCGCCGTCACCCGCCCCCGCGCCTGCAACACCAACAAAGCCGCCACCAAACGATCCGCACGCATATCACCATCCTCGCGCGGAAAAGTGCTCACAGGATGAGCACTTCACCCCAGCACCATGGCTTCATCAGCAAGCACACCAACCAGGGAGACCCCATGTTGCGAGGACTGTCCACCGTCGTGTTCCAGGCCGACGACCTCGACGCCGCCCGCGAGTGGTACACCGACGTGCTGGGTGTGCCGCCCTACTTCGCCAAACCCGACGAAGGCCCCGCCGCCTACATCGAGTTCCGGCTCGGCGACCTTGCGCACGAACTCGGCATCGTCGCCCGCGCCTACGCACCGCATCCGGCGGCACCGCACCCGTCCGGCGCCGTCGTCTACTGGCATGTCGATGACGTGCAGAAAACCTACGACACCCTGCTCGCCAAGGGAGCCACCGAACACGAAGGCCCGACATGGCGCAGCGAGGACTGGCTGACCGCCTCCGTCACCGACCCGTTCGGCAACATCCTCGGCCTGATCCACAGCCCCCATTACCTGAACATGCTCCCGTAATCGTGTCCGCACCTCCTGCACGTGTGTCCGCACCTTGTGCACATCTGTCTGCACTTCCTGAGCGCCGGGCCGGGATCGTCAGGGCCTGATGTGACGACGGGAACCCGGCATGGCGAACAACAAGGGCCCCTGGCACGTGCAGAACGGTTCCGGCCGAAAACCGCGCTGCCAGGGGCTTTGCCACTCCGGACACCGACATCGCCGGTACACACCTGTGATCCAGCGAGCAGCCTTGCCTGTCAGTGCATCCGGCACGCGCGGCTCAGTGGGGGTGCCGCACCCCGCAGGGCCTTTTGAGCCTCGCGGTTTTCCGGACGGTGAGGGTTCGGTCACGCTACGATGCTGCTCGTTCGCGGATGAGGTGAGGGGGCGAGCAGGAATGGAAACCAGCGAGGGAACTGGTGATCTTCCCGCCGGTGGCGCCGAACGGAGGGCGTCGGTGGAGCCGGGTGACGGCGGTGCGGCCGGTGGTATGGCGAATCTGTGGAACGGCGTGAATTTCATCGTGGACGGCAAGCCGTCGGTGCCGGGCGCGGAGGGTGGCTTCGACCTCGATCTCGCCACCGCCGAAGGCCTCTACCGGGAAGCGGTCTCTCTGGCCGAGGATCTGGAGGAGGTGAGGCGTGTTGCGGAACGCCTTTGCGAGACTCAGCCGCCTGCCGATGATCCGGCCAGCGTGAGTTTCAACAATGCCGGTGTGGAAGCATTCAAAGCGGGCGCTGTGCACGTCCAGGCCGAAGTCGATTACTACTGGAGTCTTGCCAGGGCCTTGGGCAAGGCGTTGGGCCTGTATCAGGAGTCCGACGAGCAGGCGGGACGTGACATCACCGCTTCCGGCGGCGAGTCCGACTCCGGTGGAGGTTTCATCTGATGAAGCGCATGGGCGCGGTGCTGTGCGGTTGTGCTGTGGTGGTCGCCGCCGGCTGCTCAGCGGAGCAGAGTGGGGAAGCGGCACCGAACCTTGGAGCGTCGATGTCCCGCTCAGCGAGTTCTCCAGGCAGCCCAGGGTTGCCGCACAGTGGTGCTCCTGCGGTGACGGATCCGCTGCCGGAGTCGGTGCTGTCCAGCCACCCGTGCGAGGTGCTCACGCCGGAGCAGGTGCGGCAGGCGTTGGGACGGGGCGCGTCGGCGGGGGAGCGTAAGGATCTGGAGCCGGTCGGGCCGGGCTGCGATTGGTCGAACTCGGAAAATCTCGGGGCCGGGTTCCAGATTGGCTTCAGTGTCGTGTCGCGGCAGGGGTTGAGTGCGCAGTATGCGAATACGAAGCCCCAGAAGGCGATTTTCCGGGAATTGACCTCGGTCGCCGGGTTTCCTGCCGTGGCGTTCAAGGACAGCGAGGACAACCGTCACTGCACTGTGGCCGTCGGACTGGCGAACGAGTTTTCAGTAACGGCCACTGTGAGTTTGAGTTTCGAGCAGGAATCGGAAGGCACCGACTCCTGCGTTCCTGCGGAGAAGGTCGCCGCGATGGTCGTGGGGAACCTCAAGGCCAAAGCGGGCAGATAGCCGATCGGGCGTTCTCGGTGAGCCACCCAAAGTTCCAGCTCACGGACCACCTGGCGGGACCACGGCGCCTGCCTCGGGCACGATGGTGATGACGCTGCCGCACCCGGACACGCCGCCCCACGCCGGTCAGCGATCGTCGTCGCGAGCCCGCCGATGAGCCGTGGCTCCCATGGTGGCGAGGTGAACTGCCACACTGCGGGGGAGAGGGGTCAGCCACTCACCGCACACTGGCCCCGATCCACCTTCCTCGGCGCCTGCGACGACGGCCGGGGATCGAAGTCGAACACCTCCACCGGGATGTACAGCGTCGCGCAGGCGTTCGGAATGTCCACCACACCCGAGAACCTGCCCTCGATCGGCGCCGCCCCCAGCAACAGATACGCCTGCTCCCGCGTGTACCCGAACGTCGTCAGATAGTCGATCGCGTGCAGGCACGCCCGCCGGTACGCCAGCGTCGAATCCAGATACCGCTGCTCGCCGGACTCCGTCACCGACAGCCCCGCGAACGTCAGGTACTCCGAGTACCTCGGCTCTACCCGGCCCGGGATGAACACCGGTGTCTCCACCCCGTACATCTCCATACCGCCCTTGATCACGTCCACGTGCAGATCGACGTAACCGCCCATCTCGATCGCCCCGCAGAACGTGATCTCACCGTCGCCCTGACTGAAATGCAGATCACCCAGCGACAGTTTCGCCCCAGGCACGAACACCGGATAGAACACCCGAGAACCCCGCGACAGGTTCTTGATGTCCTGGTTGCCACCGTTCTCCCTGGGCGGGGCCGTCCGTGCCGCCTCCGCGGCCACCCGTTCGAACTCCGCACCCGACAACGACCCCAGCAGCGCGTTGTGCGGCTCCGGCGGCAACGCCAACGGCGGCACCGCCGACGGGTTCGTCGCGATCAGATCCCCCTCACGCCGGTTCCACCGCGCTAGCAACTCCGCCGACGGCGCCGTCCCCATCAGACCGGGATGGGCGATCCCCACGAACGACACCCCCGGCAGATGCCGCGACGTCGCCGTCTGCCCGTGGAAGTCCCACACCGCCTTGTACGCGTCGGGGAAGTGGTCGGTGAGGAACCCGCCACCGTTCTCCCGCGCGAAGATGCCCGTGTAACCCCAGCCCTGACCCGCTACCGGGCCCTGCTCCTGCGGCACCGGACCGAGATCCAGAATGTCCACCAGCAACAGATCACCCGGCTCGGCACCCTCCACCGCGATCGGACCGGACAACTGGTGCACCATCGACAGATCCGCGTCACGCACGTCGTTGGCGGAGTCGTCGTTGTGGATCGTCCCGTCGAACCACTCGCGGCACTCCACCCGGAACTCCTCACCGGGCCGCACCGTCACCGCCGCGGGCACATCCGGATGCCACCGGTTGTGCCCGCGCACGTCCTGCTCGGCGAACCGGCGCGACTGATCGACACTGAACTTCACCTCAGGCATGGCACATCCCCTCACCAATGTGGACAGTTCACGGCCGGGGCAGACGCGCATGCCGGGGGTCCCGGCTCACCCGCGTCGTCCCGGATCGCGGCGGCGCCGACACCACGCCCGGCTGCTCGGCGGTCCGCTCGGCACTCTCCATCGCCCGCCACACCGCCGGATCACCACGACGGAGGCGGGGAGCGGTGAACCTCCGCGCCGACGCATCACCACACCGCGGACACGGCCACCGCGACCCGGCCTCACCCATCGCCGCCCGCACGTCGAAGTCACCGCACCGCCTGCACCGAAACGAGTAGGTCACCATGCTCCAGCCCCGAGGTCCGTGGCACCGCCGACACCGCCGACACCGTTGTCCGGGGGTGACTTCCCGGCCGCGAAGCGGCTAAACGGAGGCGGCGCAACGAGCGTGCCCGCACCCCAGGAACGCAGGTCCGCACCTGCCGCACCCACCCGACAGTGAGGCACGTCCGCAGACTGCCAACACACGGACGTGAACTACCAACACACGTGCACAGGCTGCGGACACGGCATCAGGGGGAGAGCGCGGACACCACGGTGGCATCCCGCTCCGCGCACGAGCGCACCTCAGGAACCAGCCCCGCCGCCTCCGCCGCCGCCACCGCCGCATCCACCTGCGACACCCCCACCTCGAACAACACCCGGCCGCCCCCGCCCAGCCACCAAGGCGCGACGCCGAGCAACCGCCGCACCATCGCCAACCCGTCACGCCCGCCGTCCAGCGCAGCCAACGGCTCATGTTCCCTGGCCTCGGGCGGCATCCACCGCACCGCCGCACTCGGCACATACGGAACGTTCGCCACCAGCACATCCACCCGGCCCGCCAACTTCTCCGGCAGCGCCGCGTCGAAATCGCCCTCCCACACCTCGGCCCCCGCGCCTGCCAACGTCCGCCGAGCACACCGCACCGCCACCGGATCGACATCCGCCGCGAACACCCTCACCCCGGGCACCCTCGCCGCCACCACCGCCGCGATCGCCCCCGCACCGCAACACAGATCGACCACCACCGAGCCCGCTCCCGCGAGCGCCACCGCAGATTCGGCGAGGAACTCCGTCCGCCGACGCGGCACGAACACACCGGGCTCCACCACCACGCGCAAACCGCCGAACTCCACCCACCCCAGCAGGTGCTCCAACGGAACCCCCGACACCCGCCGCGAGACCAGCGACTCCAACCCCTCCGCATCGGCCGCCGCATCCGCCAGCAACCCCGCCTCCTCCTCAGCGAACACGCACCCCGCCGCGCGCAGCCGCTCCACCACCAACCCGGTGTCCGTCATCCCCGCAGGGTACGCGGCGGTGGCCGCCGAGCCGCAGCACTCACAGCCCACACCCCTCCGACCTCAACCACCTGACACACGGCCACTCAGTCGATCATGGATGCACCGTTCAGCCGATTGCCCACCGCGAAATTGTCATTAATTGATGAAGTCTGACGTTGTGCACGACCAAGGAGACAACAAAACAATGAAGCGCCCCCTGCGCAGGATGGCCCTCACAACGGGTGTTGCGATGGCCCTCACCAGCACCATCTTCGCGACCGGCGCCGCTGCCGCCACCCCCGGGGACACGGCCACGACGAACAATGCCGGAATCCGCGTCGTCGCGCAGGCGCACACCGCTACCGGCGGCTGGGGCGAGTACGCGATCGACGACACCGCCGACGACATCACCATCCAGGTCACGGAGAGTGTCGGCGGCGGCATCTGGAGCCACGGTGCCACAACCAATCTCATCGGCCAGAAGGTCTGCTACTCGCAGTACCGGCACAACTCCGTCTCACACGGCTCGTCCGTGACGATGGACGGCAGCAAGGACTCCGACTGGGTCGGCCCCGGCGCGGTCTCCGACGCGAACATCACCAAATACACCACCGCGACCTGCAGGACCTACTGGAGCAAGTGATCGTGGCACCGGATGCCGTCGCCGCGCTGCAGCGTTTCACCAGTGCAGCGTTCCACCAGCCCGGCGGCGACACCCACCCACGCGACCAGTCCGCTCACGGACGTCACGGCCGCGCCAGGGGAGACTCCTCGA
Source organism: Saccharomonospora xinjiangensis XJ-54 (assembly GCF_000258175.1). Lineage (NCBI taxonomy): Bacteria > Bacillati > Actinomycetota > Actinomycetes > Pseudonocardiales > Pseudonocardiaceae > Saccharomonospora > Saccharomonospora xinjiangensis. Next base: position 4,632,430 of record NZ_JH636049.1, read on the forward strand.
TCGCCTCCGCCGCGGCGCTCATCGAGTCGTCCATGTACACCGACGTGGTGGACAGGCTCGCGTGCCCCGCGATCTGCGCCACCGTCGCGATGTCCACACCGGCCCTCGCCAGGATCGTCAACGCCGTGTGGCGCAACGAATGCGGAGTCGCCCGCCTTCCCAGGAACTCCCTCGTGTAGCGCTGCACCATGCGCTGCACGTCCCTCGGCGACAGCCGCCAGCCCCGGATCGACACGAACAGCGCGCCCTCCGCGTCGGCGATCCGGCGACGCTCCACCGGATCGTGTGCCGCACTCGGCACCGGGGGAGAGGGCCGCTCCTCGGCGAGGTACCGCTCGATCACCTCGGCGGTCGCCCTCGACAGCGGCAAGTCGCGGTCCTTGCGCCCCTTGCCCCGCACATGCAGCACAGGCGTTGCGGTCTCCTCGTGCGACCGGATATCACCGCGGTTCGCGCCACACAACTCCGACACCCGGGGACCCGACTCGACGAGCAACCGCAGGATCGCCTCATCACGCAAACTCAGCTTCTGGTCGGCCCGCAAACGGCTGGACGCGCGCTCCGTCGGCGCCCCGCGCAGCACCAGCGCCTCGTCGAGCCGCAACCCGACGCGCGCACCGGCCGCCCTGCTCGGGGGCCTGGGCGGCGAGACCTTCAACGTCGGGTCCAGTTGCACGTAGCCTTTGTCTGCGGCCCAGCGGAACAGGCCCCGCACGGCGACGAACCACCGCGCCAGCGAGTACGGGCCACGGCCGGGGGGAGTGGAGCCGTCCTCGGCGATCTTTAAGCCGACCCGGTAACGGCGGTCGGGCGCCTTGGCGAGTGTGGTCAGTGCGATCTCGAGGTCGTCGGCCTCGATCGAGTCCAGTTCCGTCTCGGGGCCGAGGAGAGTGGTGAACTCGATGAGATCGCGACGGTAGGAGGTGAGGGTCGCCTCGCTGAGCTGAGCGCGCATCACGCGCCGTTCCAGGATCTCCAGGTATTCGAGTGTCGCGTCGCGTACCGTGATGTCGGACAGCCGTTCCGGTTTCGCCACAACACGATCGTAGCGATATGGAGCATGTCGTGGACTGCACAATACACGACATGGATTCACGTTTCGGGTCACACGGTACCGCCGGGGGCCGGAGGCACGCCGGTCCCCGGCCATGATCAAGTAAGTCGGCGCCCACGGCTTCGCCACGACATCGCTCAGCTCGCTTGCCGACGATGCCCGGGTGAAGGTCTCGGGGTCGCATCCGTTCACCGCACGTCCTGAGAGGGGACACCCTTCATGCTGCGGACGGCGGGGAGACCCGTTCCGGCCGACCCGCTCCGGCCGGAACGGGTCGGGATCGTCGCACCGGCCGCTCACGCGGAAGCCCTCGACACTCTGGGGGCGACACCAGGCCGGGCCGCACGACCACAGCCCTGGAAAGCAGCCGCCGGAGAACCCCGGCTCCTCGAAGCGAGGCACACACGATCTCGCGTTGCTGATCCCCACGGATTTCCGAACCTCGACTGCATCGAGGTCGGCTGTGTGGGCCTGCATCCGGCCACACCGAACCGACACCGCGTGACGCCTGCTGTGGTCACGCGGCCAGGGGAGGTCTCCGAACCGCTCGCGCAGGACTTAACTTGACATAATGTCTCTTATCGGCGTTGCGGGATCGTGCCGGCAGGGGTGGTCGAACTCGACAACTGTGCTCAGACTCGGCGGCCTGCGCACTCGGTTCGACGGATTTCGACGCGTTCGCCTGTGTTCGAGGTCGGCGGTCAGCGCAGGCGTTCGAGATCCTGCGCCGATCGGGCCAGCTCGTCGGCGAGGCTGCGCAATTCCTCCGGGTTCGCGCCTTCCCGCGCGGCGGTGACGATGTCCTCCGCGGCGCAGCGCAGTTGGAACAGCCGATCCTGGAGCGCCGCGACCTCGGTTTCGGACAGCACCACCGCATCGGCGGGCAGGCCGCCACGCTGCACGGCCGTACGCCGCTCGTAGGCGCGCTGGCGGCAGGCGTGCCCGCAGTACCGGCGCCTACGGCCGACTGTTCCCTGTGCGTCGAGGCGGCGCCCGCACCAGCCGCAATGCTCCGGCGCCGATCCGCGCCGCCCCCTCGACGGTAATTCGTCACGTGACGTTATGGCGCTGGTGTCCTGGGCTGCCCGATTGTCACTCATCGCACCCGACAGTAGCCGTTCGTCACCCGCGCCTCGCGTCGAGACGCGCCGCGGCTGACCGGCCCCGTTCGAGTCTCGCCCCACGGTCACCAGGAGGTGACCGGGTTACCGAAAAGTGCGTTCTTTCCAGGTCAGCCCCAGTCTCCTAAGGTTTCTCAGTAACCAACGGAGAGCACTTCGGGGCTCTCGCGACGAGGAGGCACATGAGCATCACCCTGATCAACCCTGACGGTCTGCCCCAGGCCGGCAGCCATCACCAGATGTCGGTGGCCACCGGTTCGAGGCTGATCTTCCTCGCAGGCCAGGTCGCGTGGAATGCGGACGGCGACCTCGTCGGGCGGGGCGACCTGGCCAGGCAGGTCGAGCAGTGCTATCTCAACGTCGCCGCCGCACTGGCCGAGGCCGGCGCGACGTTCGACGACGTGGCGAAGCTGACGGTGTATCTGGTGGATTGGACGCCCGAGAAGATGCCGCTGCTAGCCGAGGGCATCGCGTCGGCGACCGCGAAGCTCGGCATCACCACTACCCCACCGCTCACCGGGCTCGGGGTCGCCGCGCTGGCCGACGTAAGCCTTTTGGCAGAGGTCGAAGCCATCGCCGTCGTCGATCGATGACAGCCGGGGCAACCCCTGCCGCCTCACGTGCCGAACCGGCGGCGGGAAGCTTCGATGTGCCCGAGGTAGCGGTGGGTCCAGTCGCACATCCCGTCCACCGTGGCGCGCAGGGCCAGTCCCGGTTCGGTGAGCGTGTACTCCACCCGTGGCGGCACCGTGGGATACACGCGGCGTTCGATCAGGCCGTTGCGTTCCAGCATGCGCAGGTTCTGGGTGAGCATCTTGTGGCTGATGCCCTCGACCTCGTCACGCAGTTCGCTGAACCGGAGGGTGCGCTCCCCCAGCGTCTCTATGATCAACAACGCCCACTTTGTGGCGATGTCGGAAAAGATCTCCCGCGCCAGGGAGTCCGCTCGCCGCAGGTCCAGCTCCTCCGGTGAGCCTGTGAACGGTGTGGTGCCCATGCGATCCCCTCGACGACGTCGGTTCTGCCCCGCCAGGCACTCTCGCAAAGGTGGCGTGGTCACCACAAGAGAGCGTGGCGGGAAAGGGGCCGGGTTCGTCACGTCCTCGTGCCCGTGCCGCTCGCGGCGGGCAGACTGTGACCATGACAGCCGCCCACCCCTACCTCGCGGACCCGCCGCCGCGCGCCTTCGCCCATCGTGGCTGGCACGTGGGTGACCTGTCGGGTCTGGAGAACTCCCTGCTCGCGTTTCGCCGTGCTGTCGCCGAGGGCTACCGCTACGTCGAAACGGACGTGCACGCCACCGCCGACGGTGTCGTGGTCGTGCACCACGATCCCACCCTCGACCGCACCACCGACCGGTCGGGGGCGATCCTCGGCCAGCCGTGGAACGTCGTCCGGCGCGCACGCATCGGTGGCAGGGAGCCGGTGTCGCGGCTGGAGGACGTGCTGGAGGAGTTGCCGGACGCGTTCTTCAACATCGACGTGAAATCGGATGCGGCCGTGGAGCCGTTCGTGCGGGTGGTGCGGCGGCAGCGCGCGTTCGACCGGATCGCGGCGGCGGCGTTTTCCGAGGCGCGGCTCGCGCGACTGCGGAAGCTGGCGGGTCCTCGCCTGCTCACGTCGCTGGGACCGAGGTCGGCGGCGTTGTTGCGGGCGGACGGGTGGTTGCCGTTTCTTCGTCTCGGGTCGTTCAGCCGGGGTGTCCTGGCGCAGGTTCCGCTGCGGCAGGGCCCGCTGACCGTGGTCGATAAGGCATTCATCACGGCGGCGCAGCGGCTGGGTGTCGAGGTCCACACCTGGACGATCAACGACAAGGAGCGGATGCGGTCGTTGCTCGACCTCGGTGTTCACGGCATCGTCACCGACCGGCCCGATCTGTTGCGGGAACTGCTGATCGAGCGGGGTAGCTGGCCGTCCCGGTGACGATGCCGCGATACCCGTCAGCGGGGTGGGGTGCCGTGCCAGGCGGCGTGCCAGGTCTTCGGGCCGAGCAGCCCCGACGGGTAGATGTCGTTGGCGCGCTGGATGTCGAGCACGGCGCGCCGGGTCTTGTCGTAGTAACAGCCGGTGCCCTGGAAGTCGTAGCCGAGTTCGTTCATACGGAGCTGGAAAGTGCGCAGTGGTGCGGCGCAGTCGCCGTAGCGGTAGACGGTGCCCGGCCATTCCGGTGTGGACGTTTCGGGCTGGGAGCTGATTGTGCCGCCGCTGATGTAGGCGGCCTCGGCGCGGGTCGGTGGTGTTCCGCTGGCGGCGTCGGCGTCGGCGGCCAGCCCGAGTGTGGCGGCGCAGGTCCAGGGCTGCCAGCCGCGCATGCGATACAGGTAGAGGGCGCGATAGTCCTGTTCTGCCGGGCTTGCCTGATCGGGGCGTCCGGTGCCGCCGACGCTGCGCCAGGTGGGCAGGTCGAACTGATAGGCGCCGTAGTAGCCGTTGCCGGTGTTGGTGTCGTAGCGGTCGCTGGACTCGCACCTACGCAGCGCCGCCCAGTCGTCGGCTGAGGGGTCGGCGATCGCGGTGGGTGCGGTGAGGACGCCTGCGCCGAGCGCGGCGGCCGTGATCAGGAGAAGTCGCCGGGGGCGGCGGATGCCGACCGTGGGCGACTGTGTATGCGGTGTGTCCATGGCGGAACGGTAAGCACAGCCAGCGGCGGTTCTCAGCGCCGCATGACGTGTTGTTGCGTCTTTCGGAGGACGAAAGCAGCGACACGCCATGCTTTCGGGTGTTCGCGGTGGGTGGTTCGGCGCGGGTGGTGACAGGTTCGTGGCGTCAGCGGTGAGACGGTGCAAAGGTTTGCGGGGTCGGCGCGCTTCGTCGCGGTTCGGCCGAACCTCCCCGGCACGGGGTGATGGATCACTGGTTGTGTTGTTGTGCCTGCCGTGCCCGGTCCTGCATCAGTGTGCGTTCGCGGGCGTTGCCGGTGAGGTCGGCGGCGCGCAGGAATTCGTGGTGGGCTTCGTCGTGGCGGCCGAGTCTGGTGAGGAGGTCGCCGCGCACGGCGGGAAGCAGGTGGTAGCGGGCGAGCGCGGGTTCGCCGGTGAGCTGATCGACGAGGTCGAGTGCGGCTGCGGGGCCCTCGGCCATCGACACGGCGACGGCACGGTTGAGTTCCACCACCGGGGACGGGTTGATCCGCGCGAGTGCGGCGTAGAGGGCGGCGATCCGGGGCCAGTCGGTGGTGTCAGGGGTGGCGGCTCGGGCGTGGCAGGCGGCGATGGCGGCTTGCAGCACGTACGGGCCAGGGGTGTCGGTGAGGGCGAGGGCGCGGTCGAGGGCGGTCAGACCGCGCCGGATGAGCAGGCGGTCCCAGCGGGTGCGGTCCTGGTCGAGCAGCAGGATCGGTTCGCCGGTGGGGCCGGTGCGGGCGCGGGTGCGGGATGCCTGGAGTTCGAGCAGGGCGATGAGTCCGTGGACTTCGGGTTCGGTGGGGGCGAGTTCGGCGATCATGCGGCCGAGCCGGAGGGCTTCGGCGCACAGGTCGGTGCGTATCCAGTCCTCGCCTGCGGTGGCGGAGTAGCCCTCGTTGAAGATGAGGTAGACGACCTCCAGCACCGACGCCAGCCGGGGGGCGAGGTCGGCTCCCTGCGGGACTTCGAAGGGCACCTGCTTGCGGGTCAGTGTTTTCTTGGCGCGGGTGATGCGCTGGGCCATAGTGGGTTCGGCGACGAGGAACGCGCGGGCGATCTCGGCGGTGGTGAGGCCGCCGACGAGCCGCAGGGTCAGTGCGACGCGGGCGTCGGTGGACAGCACGGGATGGCAGGCGGTGAAGACCAGCCGGAGTACGTCGTCGGTGAGGTCGCCGTCGGGGAGTTCGGGCTCGGTGTGGGCGGGGGTTTCGCGGCCGAGTTCGTCGAGTTTGCGTTCGAGGTTTCTGCGCCTGCGGAGGTTGTCGATGGCGCGTCGTTTGGCCACGGTTTGCAGCCATGCCCCTGGGTTGGCGGGGATGCCGGAGGCAGGCCACTGTTCGAGCGCGGCGACGAGGGCGTCCTGTGCCAGTTCCTCCGCCGCGCCGATGTCCTGTGTCCAGGCCGCCAGTGTCGCGACGATGCGGGCGGATTCGATTCGCCACACCGCGTCCACGGCGCGGCGCACCTCGGTCGTGTCCACGTCGAGAGAGTCAACCAGGTGCGCCGCGCCGTTTCACGGCCGGCCGTGGCTGGGCTGTGGCCTGTTGTCAGCGGGACGATTCTTCGCGGCGCAGTGTTTCGGCGTCGCGGATGCGGGCTTCGGCCTCGCGGACCTCGGGGGTGTAGTTGTCGCCGAAGTCCTCCTCGGTGAGCACGCGGCGCAGTTCGATGGTTCCGCCGGGGCCGAGTGGTGCGCGGCGGGCCCATTCGATGGCTTCCTCGCGGGAGGACACCTCGATGAGCCAGTAGCCCGCGACGAGTTCCTTGGCCTCGGCGAACGGGCCGTCGATCACGGTGGGGTTGCCCGTGTCCCCGAAGGTGACGCGGACGCCTTCGGCGCTGCGGGCGAGGCCGTTGCCGTCGAGCATCACGCCTGCCTTGACGAGTTCCTCGTTGTAGGCGGTCATGGTGGTCAGGTCCTGCTCGCTGGGCATCTCGCCTGCTTCGGATCGCTCGTCCGCCTTCACGAACATCAGGTAGCGCATGGTGTCGGTCCTTCCTGTGGTTGGTGGTGGGCTGTGTGCCCGTGTTCTCGTATTCCCGTCGAACGGGCGAACCGGTTTTCGACACCCTCTCCGACTTTTTTCGTGGCGTGGAGCGTGCGCGGGCCCACAGCGGCCGCGTCGCTAGAGTGCGGGAATGTTCTGCCGCTTCGTTGCTCTGGGTGACTCCTTCACCGAGGGAGTCGGTGACGACGCCCCCTCCTCCCCCAACGCCGTGCGCGGGTGGGCCGACCGGGTCGCCGAACAGTTGGCCCGCGCGCGGGACGGCCTGCGCTACGCGAATCTGGCGATCCGGGGGCGGCTGCTGCACCAGGTGCTCGCCGAGCAGGTCGAACCCGCTGTGGAGATGAAGCCGGACCTGGTGACGTTGTACGCGGGCGGCAACGATCTCATGCGGCCGACGGTGGACATCGACGCGTTGTGCGGCGACTACGACGTGGCGGTGGAGCGGCTGGCGGCCACGGGCGCCACGGTGGTGTTGTTCACGGGTGTTGACGGTGTGGAGGACCCGGTGTTCCGCAGGATGCGGGGCCGCACCGCCGTCTACAACGAGCATGTACGGCTGATCGCGGCGCGGCACGGCGCTCGGGTGGTGGATCTGTGGGCGATGCGGGCGCTGCGGGATCGGCGGTTGTGGTCGGCCGACCGCATTCACCTCAACAGCGACGGGCATGTGCTGGTGGCGGCGGCGGTGCTGGACACGCTGGGTGTCGAGCACGACATCTCCCCTACGCCGCTGGGCGAGGCTGTGGTGGTGAGCCGGGCGCAGCGGCGGGCGCAGAACCTGCGGTGGGCGCGGGAACATGCGCTGCCGTGGATCGGGCGAAGGTTGCGGGGTGAATCGTCGGGGGACGGTTTGCGGCCCAAGCGTCCGGAGCTGGCCCCGGTTGTCGTGGAGGGCTCGGGGCGCTGAACGCACCTCTGGTTCGGCGCGGCAACTCTCGCCGCGCGAGGTGAGCGACCCGGGCGGCGGCACCGTGCGCGCTGGGCTCGCCGCATGGTGACGAGGCAGGAGTTTCTCCAGGTGTCGGTTGCTCGGAGAACGACCTGTGCACGGCGGGTTCGCCGGGAGCCGGGGCGGTGATGCCGCCCCGGGCTCGGCCGGTTCACTGCCTCCCGAACGGCGGTCCCTGCGGCGGCATCGGACCTGCGGGAGGCGGGGGTGGGTAGTGGCCCTGCTGCGGACCGCCGTACGGGGTGCCTCCGGCTGGCGGCTGTTGCGGCCGCGGGGGCGCCGCGGGTTGTTGCGGCGCGGGCGTGGCGTCCTCGGGGTTGTCGTCCCTCGCCTGCGGCGGAGTGTCCGGGCGGGCGCCCTTGAGCGCGGCGGCTGCGGGCGGTGTGGTGCCGCCGGTGTTGAGTGGGCTGGGCACTTCCTGCCGTGCGACGGCCTCGGCCGCGCGCACCGCTTCGGCGACCTTCGGGTCTGTCGAGGTGTCGAACCAGTCGGCCACCTCCTCGTCCTCCATCACCGGGGACGGTGTCTCCTCGGCAGGCGGCTCGTAGCGGAACACCCCGTCATCGCCCTTGGCCCCGAACTGGCGGGCGAACCCTTCGAGTGCCTTGCCGAAGTCGCTGGGCACCAGCCACACTTTGTTGGCGTCGCCCTGCGCCATCTGCGGCAGGGTCTGGAGGTACTGGTAGGCCAGCGCCTCAGGGGTGGGCTTGCTGGCCTTGATCGCGGCGAAGACCTTTTCGATGGCCTTGGCCTGCCCCTGCGCCTGAAGGTAGCGGGCGGCGCGTTCACCCTGGGCGCGCAGGATGCGGGACTGCCGTTCCGCCTCTGCGGCGAGGATGGACGCCTGCTTGGAGCCCTCCGCGGCGAGGATCTGGCTCTGCTTCTGCCCTTCGGCGGTCTTGATGGCCGCTTCCCGCTCACCTTCGGCGGTGAGGATCATGGCGCGCTTCTCACGGTCGGCGCGCATCTGCTTCTCCATGGAGTCCTGGATGGACGGCGGAGGGTCGATCGCCTTCAGCTCCACTCGCGCGACGCGGATGCCCCACCGGCCGGTGGCTTCGTCGAGCACGCCACGAAGCTGGTTGTTGATCTGGTCGCGGGAGGTCAGCGCGTCCTCCAGTGACATGCCGCCGACCAGGTTCCGCAGCGTGGTGGTGGTGAGCTGTTCGACACCGACGATGTAGTTCGAGATCTCGTACACCGCAGCGCGGGAGTCGGTGACCTGGAAATACACCACGGTGTCGATCGAGACAGTGAGGTTGTCCTGGGTGATCACCGGCTGCGGTGGGAAGGACACGACCTGTTCGCGCAGATCAACGCGGGCGCGCACCTTGTCGAGGAACGGCACCAGGAAGTTCAGCCCAGGCCCCGCGACCGTGCGGAACCGGCCGAGCCTTTCGATCACCGCTGATTGCGCCTGCGGCACCACCATCAACGCCTTCGCGATCGTGATGATCACGAACAGGGCGATGACGGCGACCACGATCCATGTTGTCGCCTCTTGCACGACCTCTCCTTACTGCTGTTCCGCTGCCGACACCGGGTGGTGTCAGGGTGAGGCCGAGACGACGGCGGTCGCGCCGGAGATCTCCACGACCGTCACCGTCGTCCCTGGCTCGATCACTTCCGCTTCGGTCAGGCTGCGCGCCGACCACACCTCGCCCGCGAGTTTGACCTGCCCGCCGGTGCTGTCCACGACCGAGATCGTCACTGCCGTGGTGCCCAGCAGCGCTTCGGTGTTGGTGCGGACACCGGTCCCGGTGATCAACCGGCGTTTGAGCGCGGGCCTGGCCAGGACGATGAGCGCGACGGAGGAGATCGCGAACACGAGCACGTCGAGGATCGGGTTGCCGCTCAACGCCGCGGAACCCGCTGCGGCCAGCGCTCCCATGCCGAGCATCACGAGGACGAAGTCCCCGGAAAGCGTCTCGGCCGCGACCAGGGCGAGTCCGACGATGAGCCAGATGATGGCCGCTGTCATGGGTTCATGCTCCCAGATCCCCGATCACTACACCGGGTAGCACCGGCGCCGTGATCCAGCCGTTACTTCGTGTTCTGTCACGCCGGGTGCTCGGTGACGAAATCGATCAAACGCTCGACCGCCCCTAGCAGGGGTGTCTCCAGATCGCGGAAACTCCTCACTCCCGCGAGCACCCGCCGCCAGCCCTCCCCAGGGTCGCCCCAGCCGAGTGCCGCGCACACACCGCTCTTCCACTCCTTCCCCTTCGGCACCGCAGGCCAGGCGGCGATGCCGACGCTCGCCGGTTTCACCGCCTGCCACACATCAACGTAGGGGTGGCCGGTGACCAGCACATGTTCGTGGTCGATCGCGTCAACCAGCCGGGCTTCCTTGCTGCCCCGCACCAGGTGATCGACCAGCACCCCGAGCCTTCTGCCCGGAGCGGGGGCGAACGCGGCGACCCGCTCGGCGAGGGAGTCAACGCCGTCGAGGGGTTCGACGACCACGCCCTCCACGCGCAGGTCGTGGCCCCACACGCGCTCGACGAGCTCGGCGTCGTGCAGGCCCTCCACCCAGATCCGGGACCCCCTGGCGACGCGGGCGCGCACGCCGTCGAGGCGCACGGAACCGGACGCCGACCGTGACAGGCCGGTGCGTTTCGGCCTGCGCGCGGGAACGAGGGTGACCGGTTGGCCGTCGAGCAGGAACGCGGCGGGACCGAATGGGAACATCCGGTGTTGGCCGTGCCGGTCCTCCAGCACGACCCCACCGGACTCGCAGCGCACCACCGCGCCGCAGAACCCGCCTGCCGCGTCCTCGACCACGAGGCCGGGTTCGGCAGGCAGCTCGGGCACCTGCCGCCTGCGGCGGGGTGTGGCGAGCACGTCGTCATAGGAGTGGGAACGCACGGGCACCGACCGTAGTCGTCGCGGGCGCCGGGCGCGCGCTGCCACGCCGCAGGTGTCAGTGCCGGAGGCGGCCTGTCGCGAAGGGCGCGCCGAGTTCGGTGTGCGCGGTCGCGATCACCGTTGCCGGATCGGTGGCGGGGCGCAGTCCGTGCGCGCGTTCCAGCCAGGCGACGAACGCCCCGTGGTTCCGCGCCGGTTCGCCGTCGCAGAGCACGACTCCGGTGTGGTCGCACCGGATTCCGGTGCGGGTGAGACCGGCGATCACTTCGAGGAACTCGCGGAGATCGCGGGCGATCACGTGTGCCCCTTCCTCTGTTCCCAGCGCCACCACGGGAGCGTCGGCGGAGGCCGCGCCGCCGTCGCGGCACCAGAGGGCGAAGACAGTGGCGGTGTCGTGGTTGGTGGCGAAGGGCACGAGGTCGGCGGTGAGGTCGGGGTTCGTCGCCTTCCCGGCGTCGCCGTAGTCGCGGTTCAGGCAGAAACCGGTCGCGAGGTCACCGGCGCAGGAGTCGTCGAGCGTCGCGAGCTGGTTGAGTTCATGGACCGGTGACCACACCGCGTCGGGGACGATCGGATGGATCCACGCCGCCCACTCGCGGCCCAGCTCCTCCTGCGCGGCGTTGACGAGGTCTTCCCACTCCGCGACGGGTGCGAGGTCGAAGGTACGCGCCAACCAGGTCAGGTAGGGCGTGTTGTCCACCGGGTCGTGCCCGTCGTTGACGTCGAGGAAGTCCCAGCCGAGGTACGGTTCCGCGTCGATAGGCAGGGATGCCAGCAGTTGTAGGAACGCCAGGAAGTCGCGGGCGACGAGATGCAGGCCGCCTTCGTCACCCGCGGCCACGACCGGCAGGGTGGCCAGGTCGTCGCGGTCGTCCTTGCGCCAGATGCCGTACAGCGAGCCGCTGCTGTTGGCGTGGGCGAAGTAAACCAGCCGTTCGGCGAGCTCCGGTTCCGGGTCGGTGTAGCAGTTTTCGCCGTATCCCGGCATCTCGAATCCCACGGCGAAGGGATCGTCCTGGGTGTCGTAAAACTCTTTGAGCTGGTTGAGTTCGCGCATGGGCGAGTACGTGTCCGCCACGAGCACCTCCATTGTGGACCGCGGATGTAGTGGCGGAGACCCTAACCGTCACAGGTGACGTTCCCTGCGGCGCAGGCCGGTCGGCCCGCGAGAGCGCCGGAACGCTACGGTGATCACGGTGTGCCGGGAAGTCTGGTCGCGTCGAACATTCGTATGAGGCGACGACGGAACGGACGTGATCGCGCATGGCCACGCGACCCCAGCCGGAGAACCGCTCGATCTACCGCACCGGGGAAGGCCGTGACGCGGTGGCGCGGTGGTGCCGGGAACGGCTCGCGGCATGGCCGCTGGAGCACCGGCCCCCAGGAGTTCACGATCGACGGTGCGGGGACACACGTGGTGACGGCAGGCCGCGGTGATCGGACCGTGGTGGTCGTGTTCGGCACCAACACCTGCGTGGCGGCACAGTATCCGCTGATCGCGGCGCTGAGCCAGCGGTGCAGGGTGGTGGCGGCGGACCTGCCGGGCCAACCCGGGCTCAGCAGCGGCGACCGCCCACCGGCGGCGGACCGTCTCACCTGGTACGGCCGGTGGCTGGAACAGGTGATCGACGCGGCCACGCACGGCCCTGTGACGGTGCTCGGACATTCACTCGGCGCGGCGGTCGCGCTGGCGTGCCCGGCGGGCAGGGTCGAGCACCAGGTGCTGGTCTCCCCTGCTGGACTGGTGTCGTTGCGGGTCACTCCCGGTGTCGTGCTGGCGGCGGCGGGCTGGATGATCCGGCGATCGGACTCCGGCAGCCTGCGGTTGCTGCGCCAGATGCACGCGCCCGGCAACCGGCCGCGTGCCGAACTGGTCGAATGGCTGCCCCTGGTGGCCCGGCACGTGCGGTCGAGCGCCGATCCGGGACCGCTGCCCGCGCCGGCCCGTCTTGTGCGCCGCACCGTCGCGGTCGGGGCGAGGGACGTGTTCCTCCCGCCCCGGCGTCTCCGACCACAGGTTCGACGTGCGCTCGGTGCCGAGCTGAGAGTCGTGTACGGCGCCGGGCATTTCGTGACCGACGAGCGTCCTGACGAGATCGCGGCGCTCGCACACGGATAACGCGGGCTGCGAGGTTCCCCTCGCGGAAGCCTGATTCGCGGGGTGACGCTGCCGCCCGCTAGAACAGCGGCCAGGGAAGGGCGCGCCAGTCCTCGCCCGGCGCGGGGAACACCCCGTCTGCCAGGAGTGTGTCGGTGCGGTCGGCCACCGCGCGGATCTCGGCCGCCGTCAGGTGCGGGGCGAGTGTGTCCCCGAGGTCGTGGTCGAGGGCGAAGCGGAGTTTGCGGAGTTTGTCGGTGATGTCGGCGGGAAGCGGTTCGCCGAGCCAGCCCCACAGCACGGTGCGCAGTTTCGGGTCGGTGTGCAGGCAGACGCCGTGATCGACGCCGTAGACGCGGCCGTCGGCGCCGTCGAGGACATGCCCGCCCTTGCGGTCGGTGTTGTTGACGACCACATCCAGCGCGGCGAGTTCACGTACACCGGGGTGATCGGCGTGGGCGAGCACGGAGGGGCGGCCGTCGGCGTCGTGCGCGTGCAGCACCACCCGCCACCCTTCGGGCACCGCGTCCGCAGGGCGCACATCGACGAGGTCGTCGCCGGTGGTGTCGATCCACAACTGCACCATGCCCTCGCCGAACGGGCCGTCGCGCAGCACTGTCGGCGGCACGTGCCCGAGTCCCGAGGCTGCCGAGATCAGGTAGGTGGCGGTCTCGCGCCCCGCGAGGGTGCCGTCGGGGAAGTCCCACAGCGGCCGCTCCCCCGACACCGGTTTGTAGACGGCGTTTCCGGCCGTCCCGTCGAGTTCGACGGCGCAGAACAGGGTGAGGTTGGAGGCGTCAACGAGGCGCCCCTCCACGGTCAGCGTGCCGTGCGTGAGCAGGTCGATGGCCGCGGGGTCGCTCGCCTCCACGTGCTGAGCCACCGTGCGCTCAGCTCTCGTCGCCCAGGTCGGTGCCGCGCCGGTATCCGTTCTGTCGCGGGCAGATGTGCCCTGCGGGGTCGAGCGGTTCCCCGCACAGCGGGCAGGGTTTGCGGCCCGCGTTGACGACCCGGTCGGCGCGGGTGGCGAACGCGCGGGCCGCGGCCGGAGTGAGGAACACCCGTACCGCGTCGGGGCCTTCCTCGGTGTCGTCGAGCACGACGGCCTCGTCAACTTCCGTCTCGGTGATCGCGAGCAGTTCGATCACCACCGCTTTGCTCTCGGCGTCCCAGCCGAGGCCCATGGTGCCGACCCGGAACTCCTCCTCGACGGGCACATCGAGGGGTTCGTTGTCGATCAGATCGTCGGGTACCTCGCCGGGGACGTCGGCGCCGAAGCGGGTGGCGATCTCCTCCAGCAAGGACGCCAGCCGCTCGGCCAGCACCGCGACCTGCTGCTTCTCGATCGTCACGCTGACTGTGCGGGTGTCCTCGCGGGCCTGGAGGTAGAAGGTGCGGTCGCCGGGTTGCCCGACGGTGCCCGCGACGAAGCGGTCGGGTTGACGGAAGACGTGGATGACACGAGCCATGGCACCTACGACCCTATGCCAACTCCCACGATCGGGCTCGTTCGGGGGCTGGAGTCTCGCGCAAGATCTTCTAGGCTGGCGCAATGCCCTCGATCTCGCCCTACGGCAGCTGGACCTCCCCGATCACCGCCCACGACGTCGCCGCGGCTGGTGTCACTCCGCACTGGGTGGACGTCGTGGACGACGCGGTGTGGTGGGCGGAGTCACGGCCGTCGGAGAACGGGCGGGTCGCGCTGATGCGCTGGGTGGACGGCGCGGTGGAGGAGACGCTGCCCGCGCCGTGGAACGCGCGCAACCGGGTGCACGAATACGGCGGGCGCCCGTGGCTGGTGTCCGGGGAGCTGGTGGTGTTCACGCACTGGGACGACCAGCGCGTGTACGCGCGGGATCTGCGTGACGGCGCGGTCACCGCGCTCACCCCCGAGCCCGAGACGCCGCATGGTGTCCGGTTCTCCGACCTGCGCCCCGGGTTGCCCGGTGAGGTGTGGGCGGTGCGGGAATCCGTGACCGGCCCCGGAAGGGCTGACGTGACGCGTGATCTGGTGGCGATCCCACTGGCGGCCGGGGGTGAGCCGCGTGTGCTGGCCGCCTCGCACCACTTCCTCACATCCGGGCAGTGCTCCCCCGACGGTCGCCACGCCGCCTGGCTGGGCTGGGATCACCCCGCGATGCCGTGGGACGCGACGTCGGTGTGTGTGGCGGAGATCGCCGCCGACGGAACGTTCGGGCCGCACCGGGTCGTGGCAGGCGGTGACGGGGTGTCGGTGTGCCAGCTCGACTGGGACGGGCCGGGCGCGCTGCTGGTCCTCGCCGATCCCGGAGGCTGGTGGGTGCCGCACCGGGTCACGATCGACGGCGGTGCCGGACCCTCGGTGGCGGCGCCGCCTGCGCAGGCGGCGTTGACGGCGGCCAAGGAGGAGATGGGCGGCCCGCTGTGGAAGCTGGGGTCGCGGTGGATGACCGCGCTCGGCGGCGGGAAGCACGCGGTGCTCACCGGCACGGGCCTGACTGTGCTCGACGAGGCGACCGGGGCGCTGACACCGGTGGCCGAACAGCTCACGGGGTGGTCGCCGACGCTGGCCCGCCACGGTCACAGCGTGGTCGGTGTCGCGGCCGGACCCCTGCGCGGCCCTGCCGTGGTGCGGGTGGATCTGCGCGACGGCAGTGTCACCGGCCTGACCGACTCGCCTCCCGCCCCACCGGCCGACTATCTACCCCTGCCGCAGGTGCGGTCCTTTCCCGCCGAGGACGGAACCCGCATCCCCGCCTACGTGTACGCGCCCGCCAATCCCGATCACACCGGCCCCACAGGGGAGAAACCGCCGTATCTGGTGCACGTGCATGGCGGGCCGACCGGCCGCAACCACCCGGTGCTCGACCTGGATTTCGCCTACTTCACCAGCAGGGGCATCGGGGTGGTAGCCGTGGACTACGGCGGCTCCACCGGCTACGGACGGCACTACCGCGAACGGCTGCGCGGCCAGTGGGGTGTCGTCGATGTCGCCGACTGCGCGGCCGTGGCGCGCGCGCTGGTGGACGAGGGACTGGCCGACCCGCGGCGGCTGGCGATCCGGGGAGGCAGCGCGGGCGGGTTCACCGCGGCCGCGTCCATCACCTCCGTGGACGTCTACCGCGCCGCCACCGCGAAGTACCCGATCCTCGATCTGCTGTCGTGGACGAAAGCCGGTGGCGAAACCCACGACTTCGAATCCCGCTACGTCGAGGGCCTCGTGGGGCCGCTGCCGGACACCGAAGGCCGCTATCCCGCCCGCTCCCCCGTCCACAACGTCGCCTCGCTCGCGGGCCCGATCCTGCTGTTGCAGGGCAGCGAGGACGAAATCTGCCCACCGGAGCAGGCGGAGCGGTTCGTGGCCGCGCTGCGCGGCAGCGGCGTCCCGCACACGCTGGTGACGTTCGAGGGCGAGCAACACGGATTCCGCAAGGCGGACACGATCGTGACCGCCCTGCACACCGAACTCGCCTTCTACGGGCAGGTGTTCGGGTTCGCCACCCCGGACGTGCCGCCCGTGGAACTACGCGGCTGACCGGAAGAACGGGGGCGACAGCGTGGACAGCAGCGCGCGGACTCCGGTGAAGTCCCTGCGCCGGGGCGACACCGTGGCGCTCGTGGCCTGCTCAGGGCCCGTTGACGCGGACGCGTTGCGCAGCGGAGCCGCGACGCTGCGCTCCTGGGGATTGCGGGTGCGGCTCGGTGCGACGGTACTGGGCAGGCACCCTCACCTCGACTACCTGGCGGCCACCGACTCCGACCGCGCCCGCGACTTCGAGCGGGCCTGGCTCGACCCCGACGTGAACGCCGTGATCGCGGCCCGAGGCGGCTACGGCGCCCACCGCATGATCGACCTGGTGGACTGGGACGCGCTGCGCCGCGCGGAACCCACCGTGTTCGCCGGGGCCAGCGACGCCACCGCCCTGCACGCCGCGATCGCCACGCACGTGGGCACACCGACGATCCTGGCGTCGATGCCGGCCACGGCCTACTTCGACCCCGTGGCCGCCGACCACCTGCGCGGGGCGTTGTTCGACCCGCACGGCACCCGCAGGCTGCCCAGTGCCGCCGCCGAGACGTTGCGCCCCGGCGTGGCCGAAGGACGGCTGGCAGGGGGCAACCTCACGGTGCTCGCCGCGAGTGTCGGCAGCGCCGAGTACCGGCCCGCTGTGGGGGCGGTCGTGGTGCTGGAGGACATCGGTGAGGAGCCCTACCGCATCGACCGGATGCTGACCCAGCTGCTGCGGGCTGGCTGGTTCGACGGTGTGGCGGGGCTGGCGATCGGGTCGTGGACCGACTGCGGAGGCGACAGCGACGCGGTGCGGCAGGTGTTGCGCGACCGGCTCCTCCCGCTCGGCGTGCCGACGGTGTGGCGGCTCGACATCGGCCACCACCCTGGTGCGCTCGCGGTGCCGCTGGGGGTGCGGGCCGAACTCGACGCGGGCACGGGCACCCTCACCGTCACACCGCACACGTGACACCCCCGCGCGGCTGAGGGCGGCCGAACTCGTGTTCGACACAGATCCTCCCCGCGCCGCACCCCCGGCGCAGGGGAAGGCGTGCCTAGTCTGGGTTATGGCCGACATGGACGAGGCGACGGCGCGGCGGCTGTTCACCACGGCGCGCCTGGCGCGGCTGGCCACAGCGGGCGCCGACGGTATGCCGCACCTGGTGCCGGTGACGTTCGCCCTCGACGGCGGCGACGTGGTGTGGGCCGTGGATGCGAAACCGAAGACGACGACCGCGCTGCGGCGGCTGCGGAACATCGCCGCGCAGCGAGGCGTGTGCCTGCTGGTGGACCACTACGACGAGGACTGGTCGATGCTGTGGTGGGTGCGCGCCGACGGCGACGCCAGCGTCGCAGGCGCGGGCCAGGACACGTCCGCGGTGGCGGCGCTGGTGGCGAAGTACAGCCAATACGCCCGCACCCCGCCGGAGGGGCCGGTGGTGCGGGTGCGGGTCAGGACGTGGCGCGGCTGGTCGGCGACCCCGCAAGCGATTCAGCAGGGTCGGCAGGGGTGACGGGCTGTCGCCGCCACACTCCGATCAGACCGAGCGGGTCGGGCTTGAGCAGCGACGCGGCACCGTAGAGGCTCGCGACGATCACCCCGATGATGAACCACCAGTCGTAGAGGCTCTGCTCACCCGTCGGGTAGTAGACCAACACCAGGAACACCGAGACGGCCACCACGACGGAGAGCTGCACCCTCCGCCACGCGAACGCCGACAGGATCACGAAACCCCAGGTCAGATACCACGGCAGAGTCGGAGGCGAGAAAACAGCCACCGCGAGCAGCGTGATCCCCATGCGCAGGATCGCCTCGCGCCCGCCGTGCCGCGCCAGCCACCACTGCCACACCATCACGGCGACCAGCGCCGCCCACGCGATCGCGCGCGCTACGGTGACGAACGGCGACACCGGCACGTCGATCACGAGGTTGACCAGCGTGTGGACGACCTCGCCGATACCGGTGGGGAAGTTCAGCCAGTTCGCGATGATCTGCGGTGCCTTCAGCCCGGCGAACCAGCCCAGGTTGAACGACCCGAGCGACACCCACGTTCCGGCCGTGAACACCACCGCGAAGATCGCCACAGACGGGGTGACCGCCTTGACGAACCGCCGGAGAAGGCTCTGTTCACGCGGCAGGTGGTTGGCCCACACCCACACCAAAAACGGCAGCGCCACCGCCGCGGTCGGCTTGATCAGCATGCCGATCGTGACGAGCACGATCGCGAGCGCGTGCCTGCGTTCCAGCGCGGCCCACACCCCGATGGTGAGGAACGCCAGCATCAACAGATCGTTGTGCGGCCCGCCGACCAGGTGGATCACGGTCATCGGGCTGGCCACGGCCAGCCACATCGTCACCGGAAGCCGCCCACCGAGGTGGCGCACCAGCTTCGGCAGCGCCCACAGCATCCCGGCCAGCCCCAGCAGCAGCACCAGCCGGGTGAGGATCACACCGGCGATCATGTTGTTGCCGGTGATGCCCACGATGTGCTTGGCCACCAGCAAGAACAGCGGCCCGTACGGGGCCGGTGTCGTCTGCCACAGCGGGTGCACGTTCTCCACCACATCAGGCAGCACATCCAGCGCGGCGGGCCCGTAGTCGTACGGGTCGAGCCCGTGCAGCAACTGCGCGCCCTGCCCGAGGTAGGAGAACACGTCCCGCGTGAACAGCGGCGGCGCGATCAAAAGCGGCGCCATCCACGCGAACGCGGCGACGAGGATGGGCCTGGTGCCGATCCGCCCGGCGAGCGCGTACCGGCCGAGCCTTACCCACGCCCACACGACCAGACCGAACCCGATGTAGAGGACGGTGGTGGCGAGCGCGTGCCCGTGCCCGTACCGCATCCACGACAGCGGCCCTGTGCCGATCACCGGGTCGCTCACGAGGATGCCCCCGGCGCCCAGCGACGCCAACATGAGCACCACACTGCCGATGACACCCATCGCGATGGTGCGGTAGGGGAAACGAGTCGTCTCCCCGGCACGGGCCGCTGCCCGTGCCGCTGCGGTCTCCTCCGCGGGCGTCTCGGCGCTCGGCGCGGAATCGGTGGTGGTGGCCATACTGTGTTCTGAGGTTACACACCGCGACGGAATGCGCTCGCCGAAGGTGTCGGCAACGCAGCCAGCAGCGAGGCGGTGTACTCGTGGCGAGGATTGAGCAGCACCTTCTCCACGGGACCGTGCTCGACGATGCGGCCGTTGCGCATCACCGCGACGCGGTCGGCGATGGCCCACGCCAGCCCGAGGTCGTGAGTGATCACCAACGCGGCCAGCCCGAGGTCCCGCCGCAGCCGCAACAGCAACGCCAGGATCTCGTTGCGCACCGTCGCGTCCAGCGATGCCACCGGTTCGTCGGCGATCAGCACACTCGGGTCGCACGCGAGCGCACCCGCGATCACCACCCGCTGCCGCTGCCCGCCGGACAGCTCGTGCGGCAGCCGGGCCAGGAACCGGTCGGCAGGCCGCAGCTCGGCGGCTTCCAGCGCCGCCACGACGATGTCGCGCTCCGCGCCGCCGAGGCCGTGGATACGCGGTCCCTCCGCCACGGCCTCGTACACCGTGTGCCGGGGGTTGAGGGCGCTGGTGGGGTCCTGCAACACCAGCTGTACCCGCCGCCGGTAGGCCCGCAACCCGGACGCCGACGTCGGCAACAACGCGCCCTCGTAGAGCACCGATCCCGACGTGGGACGCTGGAGACCGAGCAGTGTGCGAGCCAGCGTGGTCTTGCCCGACCCCGACTGCCCCACCAGCGCCACGATCTCCCCCTGCCGGACGCCGAGGTCCACCCCGTCCACCGCGCGCACCACCCGCCGCGAACGGTCACGGAACGTCACGACCAAGTCGCGTGCGGCCAGCAGTTCGCCACCGTCGTCAGCCGGATCAGCCGGATCAGCCGCATCAGCCGCATCAGCCGCGTCGGCTGGATCGGCTGGGTCCATGGTGTCGGATTCACTCACGGTCTCACGCACAGTGACCATGCGGGTGTCCGGGTCGCCGATGCGGTGAATGGCGGCGGCCAGCGCCCGCGTGTGGTCGTGCTGGGGCCGGTCGAAAACCTCCTCCGACGGCCCCTCCTCCACGACCTCGCCCCGGTACATCACCGCCACCCGCTCACAGGTCTGCGCCAGCACACCAAGGTCGTGGCTGATCATGACCAGCCCGATTCCCCGCCGCGTCACCAGGTCACTCAGCAGGCGCAGCACCTGGTCCTGCACCACCACGTCCAGCGCGGTGGTGGGTTCGTCGGCCACGATCAGCTTCGGCTCACACGCCAAAGCCATCGCGATCATCACCCGCTGTTTCTGCCCGCCGGACAGCTCGTGCGGGTAGGCGCTCGCGCGTTCCGGCGGCAGATCGACCTGCCGCAGCAGCTCAGCCACCCTGGCCTTCGTGGCCCCGTTCGCGGCCGTGTGCAGGCGAAGAGGCTCCGCGATCTGCTCGGCGACCGTGCGCACCGGGTTCAGCGCGTGCATGGCGCCCTGGAACACGATCGACGCCGACGACCAGCGCACCGCCCGCAGCCGCCCCCACCGCATGGTGTTGACGTCCTCGCCGTCCAGCAGCACCTCGCCGGTCACGCGAGCCGACCCCGGCAACAGCCGCAGCACACTCATCGCCACGGTGGACTTGCCCGACCCCGACTCACCCGCGATGCCCAGCGTCTGACCCTGCCGCAACTCCAGATTCACACCCCGCACCGCGGGCACCTCACCACCGGAGGTGCGGTAGGTGACCCCAAGGTCACGCAACCGGAGCAGCGGCGCCTCCCGAGCCTCCTGAGGCTCCGACGGTCCTTGCGTGGTCGGCGGCGTTACCATCGGCGGCTTCACTGTCCTTTCAACCTCGGGTTCAGCACCGTCTCCAGCGCCCTGCCCACCAGCGTGAACGACAACACGATCACCACGATGGCCAGTCCCGGCGGCAACAGATACCACCACGCGCCCGCGCTCACCGACCCCGACGACAACGCCGTCTGCAACATCGATCCCCACGACACCGCGCTCGGATCACCCAGCCCGAGGAACGCCAGCGTGGACTCCGCGATGATCGAGTTACCCACCACTAGCGTCGTGTTCGCCAGCACCAGCGGCAGCACCGACGGAAGAACATGCTTGCCCAGAATGTGGCCGTGCCCACCACCGAGCGCGCGGGCCCTCTCCACGAACGGTCTGCTCTCGATGGTCAACGTCTGCGCCCGCACCAACCGCGCCGTCGCGGGCCACGACGTCACCCCCACCGCGAGCACGATCGTGGCCACCCCCTGCGGCAACACCGTGGACAACGCGATGGCCAGCACCAGCGACGGCAACACCAGGAAGAAATCGGTGAACCTCAGCAGCACACTCGACACCCACCCGCCGAAGTGCCCCGCAGCCAGGCCCACCACAGTGCCGATCACCACCGACAGCACCGTCGCCGCGAACCCCACCAGTAGCGACACCCGCGCGCCCCACACCGTCAGCAGCAGCACCGACCGGCCGTCCACATCGGTGCCCAGCAGGAACTCCGCGCTCGGCGGTCGCAACGGGTCCCCCGGCGCCGTGGTGACATCCAAGTTCGCCTCGTCGGTGAACAGCGGCGCCCCCACGGCCAGCAACACCACAGCCACCAGCACACCGAGCCCCACAAGGCCACCACGCTCACGGCGGAACGCGGTCCACACCGACACGGCCGCGGCCCGCCGCCGCTGCCACACAGGAGAGGTCATGACTCACGCACCCTCGGGTCCAGCACCCGGTACAGCAGCTCGGCCACCAGATTCATCACCAGCACCGATCCCGCCAGCACCACGAAAACACCCTGCAACAACGGCAGATCAGGGCCGCGCAGCGCCTCGTAGGTCAGCAATCCCAGCCCCGGCCACGAGAACACCGTCTCCACCGTGACCGTGCCCGACACCACCATGCCGAACTGCAGGAACACCAGCGTCACCGTCGGCAGCAACGCGTTCGGCACCGCATGCCGCCTGCGCACCAGGTCGTCGCGCAGCCCCTTCGCCCTCGCCGTCGTCAGATAGTCGGCACCCATCTCCTCCAGCAGCGACGACCGCATCACCAGCATGTACTGGGCGTAGATCACCGCCAGCAACGTCACACACGGCAGCACGAGGTGATGGGCCACGTCGAGCACCTGCGCCACCGGATCGTCCGGGATCACCGCGGACCGCATCCCTCTGCTCGGGAACAACCCCTGAGTCGCGATCAGCAACAGCAGACCCAGCCAGAACTGCGGCACCGACCACAACGTCAACGCCACACCGGTGTTCACACGATCGAACGCGCTCCCTCGCCGCCACGCCGCCCGCACACCGAGCCACAACCCCAGCACCACCGCCAGCGCGGTCGCCGTGCCCACCAGCAACAGCGTCGGCCAGAACCGCTCGCCGATCATCTCCGACACCGGCCGGTTGTACATGTAGGAGGTGCCGAGATCGCCGCGCAGCAGCCCCAGCACATAGTCGAGGAACTGCTGGTACATCGGCTCGTCCACCCCGAGCCGCTCCCGCAACGCGGCCAGCTGTTCCGGGCTCGTGGGCCGGTCACGCGTCATCGTCGCGACCGGGTCACCCGGGATCATGCGGAACAGCAGGAACCCCAGCACCACCACCAGCGCGAAACTCGCCAGCGCACCACCCAGCTTCGAAGCGACGAACCGCACCGTCGAAGGCACGACCCCCGCACCAGCGCCGCCGCGCGGGCCCGATCCGTCAGGGCCCGGCGCGGCGTCGGACGACGTCAACGTCACGGCCGACGTCACTCCCTGTCGTCGATCGAGGATCGGCGCCGCACGACCACGGTGCCCCCGATGGCCAGCAGCACGAGCGCACCCGCACCCAACGCCACCCACACCCCGGTCGAAAGCCCCGACGACTCCTGCCCCTCGGCCGCGGCGTTCACCGGCTTCGCGCCGTAGAAACCCCAGTACCCGGTCTGCTCCATGATCTGGCCTTCACCCTCCGGCTGACGCACGAAGCCGGTGAACCGGTCCGACCGGTAAGCCTCCAGCACGTTGTCGTAGCCCAGCACCAAACTCGGAACCAGCTCGTAGTACCGCGCCTGCGCCTGCTTCACCAACTCGGCCCGCTTGGCCGGGTCCAGCTCAGCGGCCTGCCGGTAGTACAACTCGTCGTAGGTCTCGTCGCAGAAGAACGCGTTACTGCTGCTACTGCCCGACGCCGCGGGCAAGGCCGCGCACGTCTGCTTGCTCAAGATGTAATCGGGGTCCGGGTTCGTACCCCACCCCGAGAACGCCAGATCGTAATGACCCGACGACGTCGTCTCATCCACCTCGTTGTCGGACACCAGGTTCTTCGACACCGCGATCCCGACATCCTTCAACCACGACACGATGTAGTCGCTCGCGCGCTGCGCATAGTCCTCACTGGACCGGCCCGTCAAGCGGAACTCCAGCCGCCTGCCCTCCGAATCCACCCTGATGCCGTCGGCGCCACGCCGGTAACCCGCCTCGTCCAGCAACCGGTTCGCCGCCTGCGGATCGAACCGATACCGCACATCATCGCCAGGCTCGTAGTGGAACGCCGCGTAGATCGGCGGCACCAACCCGCCCGGCAACTCGCCGTAACCGCCGAGAACCTTCTCCACCAGCACCTTCGGATCGATCGCCATCGCGATCGCCTTGCGCACCTTCACATCCCGCAACGCGGGGTGCCCGTCACCGATCTCGTCACCCTCGGCGTTGCGCGCACCCGGGTTCATCAACAACTCCCGGTACCGCCGCCCCGAAGCCTGATTGGTCTCCACCCCCGGCTCACCGGACAAACTGTCGAACTGCGCCTGCGTCAACCGGTTGATGAAATCCACCTCACCGTTACGCAACGCGTTCACCGCGGCATCGGCGTTCTCGAACTTGACGAAGTGCAACTCGTCGTAGGCCGGGGCGCCCCGCCAGTAATCCTCGTTGGCCTTCATCCGCACCAGCTCGTTCGGCCGGTACTCCGCGATCACGAACGGGCCACTGCCGACACCCACCACCTCGACGCTGTCGGTGGCCGGATCCTGCATGTCCTCGATCTTCGACCACACATGCTCCGGCACGATCGGCACATCCAGCGCCGTCATACTCGCCTGCGGCTCCTTCGTCTCGATCACCAACGTCCGATCGTCCGGCGCGGTGACCTCCTCGAAGTTCTCCACATACCCGCCGTTGGCCTCCGCTGCCTTCGGATCGGACATGATCGTGTTGAACGTGAACGCCGCGTCGTGCGCCGTCACCGGCTCACCGTCCGACCACGTCATGCCCTCACGAATCGTGAACGTCCACGTGAGCTTGTCCTCCGACGCCTTCCACGACTCCGCCACACCACCCGTGGGCGTGGCGTCCTCGGACGACGGCAGTGTCAAGAACTCCCACGCGAACCGGCCCACCATCGTGCTCGACGCGAAACTGGCCGTGAACGGGTTCAGGTGATCGATCTCCTGCACCAGTGCCACCCGCAACACGCGCGGAGCCTGCTCCTGCGCGACAGCCGCGGGGACAAGCGGCCCGACCATCAGCAGCGCCGAGGCAGCCGCGCCGACAGACGCGACCCGACGCCGAAAGCGAGTCCAACTCACTGTGTACACCTCACTGCGATCCGAGAGGATGCCGGAGCGGAAAAGTAACCACTTCACGCCTCGCGATGTCAACGATTTGCGGTCACGGGTGTGCAACCTGTGACATCACGACTAGATTGGACGCCCGTGAGGATCATGATCTCCGCCGACATGGAAGGCGCCACCGGTGTCACCTGGACGGACGACGTCGTCCCCGGCACCGAACAATGGCAGCGATTCCGGCGCCTCTTCACCGGCGACGTCAACGCCGTCATCGCCGGACTCGCCGACGGCGGCGCCACCGACGTCCTCGTCAACGAAGCAC
Organism: Saccharomonospora xinjiangensis XJ-54; assembly: GCF_000258175.1. Lineage (NCBI taxonomy): Bacteria > Bacillati > Actinomycetota > Actinomycetes > Pseudonocardiales > Pseudonocardiaceae > Saccharomonospora > Saccharomonospora xinjiangensis. The sequence goes on from NZ_JH636049.1 coordinate 4,657,517, forward strand.
ACTCCTCCCAGCGCAACCTGCTCCTCGAAGACCTCGACCCCCGCGCCCGCATGCTCACCGGCCGCCACAAACCACTGTCGATGATGGAAGGCATCGACACCGGCGTCGATGGCGTCGTCTTCCTCGGCTACCACGCCGGAGCGGGCTGCGACGGCGTGCTCTCCCACACCTACCTGCCCAATCAGATCACCGGCGTGACACTCGACGGGATCCCCGCAAGCGAAGGCCGCCTCAACGCCACACTGGCCGCCGAGTACGGCGTACCCGTCCTCCTCGTCAGCGGCGACGACAAAACCTGCGACGACGCGGCCGACTACGCCCCCGGCGCCGCACACGTCGCCGTCAAGGAATGCATCAGCCGCTACGCCGCCATCTGCCTGCCACCGTCACGCACCTCAGCCGACCTCACCACCGCCGCCACCACCTGCATGCGACGCGCCGGACGGGGAAAACCCACCACGATGGCACACCACATCGACGTCGAGTTCGACGCCAGCCACCTCGCACAGGCCGCGGCCGTCGTTCCGACCGTCGAACAGACCGGTGTCCGCACCGTCGGCTTCGACGCGCCCACCATGACCGAAGCGATGAAAACCTTCAAGATCGTCACCGCCATCGCCGACGGCGCCGTCCAAGGCAAGTACGGCTGAGCACCCCAGACAACGACCGGACAAGGGCGGTGTGACCCCCAATGACAACCGACGTCGTGGACCTCTGTGCCCAGCTGGTCCGCTTCGACACCACCAACCACGGAGCGGGCGACGCCCGAGGCGAACGCGAAGCCGCCGAATTCTGCGCCACCATCCTCGCCGACGCGGGAATCGACTCCACCATCCTCGAATCGGCACCCCGGCGCGCCAACGTCGTCGCCCGCGTCCCCGGCGACGACCCCGCCCTGCCACCACTGCTCATCCAGGGCCACCTCGACGTCGTCCCCGCCGACGCCACCGAATGGACCGTCCACCCGTTCTCCGGCATCGTCACCGACGGCTACGTCTGGGGCAGGGGCGCGGTGGACATGAAGGACTTCTGCGCCACCGTGCTCGCCGCCGTCGCAGCACTCGCCGCCACAGGACGCAGACCCCGCCGCGACATCGTCCTCGCGTTCGTCGCCGACGAGGAGGACCGGGGCGAGTACGGCGCACACTGGCTCACCGCACACCATCCCGGCCTCTTCACCGGCTGTGCCGCCGCCATCAGCGAATCCGGCGGCTACACCTACCACGTCCGCGCCGCGGACGGACGCAAGATCCGCCTCTACCCCGTGGGCACAGCCGAACGCGGAACCGCGCACCTCAAGCTCACCGCCAAGGGCCGCGCCGGACACGGCTCCCGGCGCAACGACGCCAACGCCGTCACCCGCCTCGTCACCGCCCTGCACGCACTCGCCGCCCACGACTGGCCCGTCGTGCTCACCCCCACCGTCGAAGCCTTCCTCGAACGCACGGGAAAAGCCCTCGGCGTCACCATCGACCTCCACGACATCGACGGAACCCTCGACCGCCTCGGCGACGCCGCACCCCTCGTCGAATCCACCGTCCGCAACAGCGTCACCCCCACCGTCCTCACCGCGGGCTACAAGGTCAACGTCATCCCCGGCACAGCGGAAGCCCGCGTTGACGGCCGAGTCCTCCCCGGAACAGAAGACACCCTTCTGTCCGAAGTGGACGCCCTCATCGGCCCCGACGTCGAACGCGAATTCCTCGCCCGCAGCAGAGCAGTCCAAGCCCCCGTGGACTCACCGTGGTTCGACGCCATGAGCGACGCGCTCCGGTCACAGGACCCCGACGCCGTCGTCGTGCCCTACTGCCTCGGCGGCGGCACCGACGCCAAAGCCTTCAACGAACTCGGCATCGACTGCTACGGCTTCGCACCACTGTGGTTACCCGAGGGGTTCGACTACCGCGCCATGGCCCACGGCGTTGACGAGCGCGTCCCCGTCGAAGGTCTGCGGTTCGGCGCGCGCGTGCTGGAGCATCTCCTGCTCAACGCCTGAGAACGGCGTCTCGGCTGAGACCGACGGCCGACAGGGTCACCCAGCCCGCCCCTCACTCACTCCTGGTAACAACGTTTGCGCCGACGGTCACCGAGGAAACCTGCCCACGATCCGAGGGCAGAAACAACGGTGACACCCCACAGTGGCGGCAGGAGGTGGCGCGCGATGAACGCCGGAAGCGCACTCACCGTCCTCGCCGTGACGCTCCTACTCTGCGCTTCCGTCTACGGCATCGCCTTCCTGACCCGCCTCGGTCCCACGACCACGAACACCTACCCGTTCCTCTCCGGACACGACCCCACCGAACACGCGGTGTCGCGCTACCACGTCCGCTGGTACCCAGTCGCGATGATCTTCCTCGTTTTCGACATGGAAATGGTGTTCATGTATCCGTGGACGTTGGTCGTCGCGGAGAAGGGCACACCCGCCGTCGTGGAGATGTTCGTCTTCCTCGGAATCCTCATGGCCGGGGTCGGCTACGCGTGGCGGGAAGGGGCCCTGCGATGGACCTGACCACATGGCTTCTGCAACGTACGCCCCCACGCGCCCTGATCGTCGCGACACCAGGCGGCACCCAGACACGAATCACCGTCGAGCGCCTCGTCAGAGAACGCGGCTGGCAGCACGCGACCAGTCCCGCCGACGCGAACCTGCTCCTCGTGACCGGCCCGGTGACCGACCCCCTCCGCCATTACCTCGACCAGGTGCACACCCTCATCCCGGCCCCCTGCGCTCGCGCGGACATCGAGCAGGAGGCAACGTCGGAAGCACAGCTGAACACAGCGGTGGCCGCATTACGCGACCCCGGACGGCAACGGGCGCTGGCGACCCACCGCGCGCCCCGTCACCACGAGCCCTCGGAACGGGGGCACGACGCACCCGACCCGGACAGCATGCGGATGCCCGGCGACGTACCGATGGCCGACCGTGCCGACGACCGCGACGGGCTCACACTCGACCAGCTCCACCTTCCCCTCGGCCCCGCACTCCCGGACTGGCCTGCCGGACTCGTCGTGCGCACCACCCTCCAGGGCGACATCATCCAGCACGCCACCGTCGATACGGTCGGCCTCCGCGACAGCCACCCCACCCCGGGCAGGAACACCCCTCCGCCGACCGCACGCAGTCTCGATTCCTGCGCACGGCTGCTGTCCGTCGCAGGCTGGCCAGACGCCGCCACAACAGCCCGGCGTCTGCGCGACGACATCCTCCGCGGGACACGCTCCGCCGAGACAGCACGATCGCTGACGCGATGGTCCAGGCAAGTGCGCCGCTCGCGAACACTCCGCTGGCTCCTGACCGGCATCGGCACCACCCCACACGAGCCAACAACGCCACCCGAACTGCACGGGGATGCGATCACCCGTCTCCACCACTGGATCGACACGGCCGAACAGACCTTTCACCGCCCCACCCCCACCACACCCGACCCGGGCAGAACCGAGCGAACCCAGTGGACCCTGAACACCCTCCCCGCACTCCTGGAAGGCACCGAACTGGCTGGCGCCAGGCTCGTCATCGCCAGCCTCGACCCCGACCTCGACACACTCACCCACTCCGGGGCATCCCATGATTGAGCCCACCGGCTGGCAAGGAGCGCTGCTGCTTCCTCCGGTGCTGGGAACCTTCGCCCTCGGCGCCGCGGCCCTGGACTCCGCCCTCGCCGCGCGGGCAGCGGGCAGCGACACCCGTGCAGCACTGACCATCCCGCTCCGCGCGGCCGCAAGCCTGCTGGTGCAGCAGCGGCGCCGCACGCTCGCCGCCGACACCCTGCTCTGGCGCGGCGCCGGAATCGCGCTACTGGCTGCGGCCTCACTGGCCTCACTCGCCACCCCGCTGGGTCGCTGGGCCGTCAGCGACCTGTCCGTAGGAGTGGTGTGGTTCAACGCGATGGAGATCGTCGCCTGGGCCGCGGTCTGGCTGGCCGGGTGGGGCGCCAACTCCGCCTTCGGACTCGTCGGCGGGTACCGGTTCCTCGCGCAAGGCCTGGCCTACGAACTCCCACACATGTTCGTCCTCACCACCGCGGCGATCGGCGCCGGCTCCCTGCGCGTGGCCGACATCGTCGCCGCACAGCAGAACCTCTGGTTCGTGGTATGGATGCCGTTCGCGTTCGTCGTGTTCCTCGCCACCGTGCTGGCGATGGCGTTCTCCGGACCGTTCGCCCACCCCACGGGCAACGACATCGCAGGCGGCGCGGCAGCGGAACTGTCCGGCGTGGACCGGCTGATCTTCCTCACAGGACGCTGGGTCCTACTGACCTCCGGCGCGGCGATGTCGGTGGCCCTGTTCCTCGGCGGTGGACTCGGACCACTGCTCCCCGGCTGGCTGTGGTCAGCCGTCAAAACCGCCGCCGTCCTGGCAACCCTGGTCTGGGCCGGACGGCGACTGCCGACCATCCGCATGGAGCGGTTCGAGGAACTCTCCTGGATTGTGCTCCTCCCGCTGACACTGGCGCAGGCACTCGTCGTAGCCACCGTGGTGATCTGAAGGAGAGAGAGAACATGTGGACCGAACTCGCGTTCTGGGTGTGCGCCGTGGGCGCCGTCGTCACAGGAATGCTGGTGTTCCGGGTGGACTCCATGGCCCGCGCCACCTTCTCCCTGCTCGCCTCCTTCGTGCTCACCGGCGTGACACTGCTGCTGGTCGAACTGGCCTACCTGGGCACACTCGTGATCCTCATGATGATCATGGAAATGCTCGTCATGGTCGTCTTCATGCTCATGTACATGATGAATCCCGCCGGATTGATGCCGATGACCATGCTGCACAACCGGAAAGGATCACTGACGATCGCGGCCGGAACCTTCGCCGTCCTCACCACCGGCATCCTCCTCATCGATTGGCCCAGCACCCCAACCCGCCCGCCAACCGACCCGACGACCTCACTGGGCGAGGCACTCATGGGCCAGAAGATGCTCGTCATGATGGTCCTCGGACTCGCACTCTTCGCCACCATCGTCGCCACCGTCCTTCTCGCCACCCACCGAGGACGCTACGACCGCTTTGGCGACGAACTCGAACGCCAGCACCCTGCCGACCCGGTACAAGGCGGCACCGGACGATGACCCTGCAGGACTACCTCCTCCTGGCCGCCGCGCTGTTCAGCATCGGCCTCCACGGCGCACTTTCTCAACAATCCATTGTCATGATCATGATGGGACTCGAACTCATGATCAACGCCGTGATCGTCGGCGCCGCCGGATTCTGGTACTTCACCTCCCCACACCAACCCGACGGACAAGTGCTCATCACCCTCGCGGTCACAGCCATGGCCATCGAGATGGCCGCCGGATTCGCCGTGACCACAGCACTGTTCCGCGCCAGAGACGTGGACACCACCGACATGGCCGCGGATCTGAAGGGCTGAACATGCTCTGGGCGCTCATCGTGATCCCCCTCGCGGTCGGCGCGACCCTGCTCCTCACCGGCCCCCGCGCGAACCCCCACGCCGCACCAGCCGCGCTCGCAACCGCAGCACTGACCCTGGCAGGCTCGATCACTGTGGCGCTGACCCACCCCAGCGCCTCAGCGCCCTTCGTGGCAGGAGCCACCTTCGGCCTCCACGTGGACGGACTGTCCGCCACCCTCGTCGTCACCATCACCACAGTCCTGCTCCTGGTCCTTCTCTTCGCCACCGGCGAGATCGGCCCGGACCAGCCCCGAGCCCGATTCTTCGGGCTCATGCTCCTCTTCGCGGGCTCGATGCTGGTGACCGTCACCGCCACCACCCTCGTCTCCCTGCTCATGGCATGGGAGATCATGGGCGCCACCTCGTACGCCCTCATCGGCTTCCGATGGCGCGAAACCCGACCCCCCAACTCCGGAACCATCGCATTCCTCACCACCCGCACCGGCGACCTCGGCCTCTACCTCGCCGCAGGGGCGGCACTCGCCGGCGGCACCGGCGGCCTGACACTCGACCGGCTCGCAACCCTGCCCGACGGATGGCGCGACGTCGTCGCCGCCGGCGTAACCCTCGCCGCCCTCGGCAAATCCGCCCAACTCCCGTTCAGCTTCTGGCTGTCCAGGGCCATGGACGGCCCCAGCTCGGTCTCGGCACTCCTGCACTCGGCCACCATGGTCGCGGCAGGGGCCTACCTCCTCCTCCGGCTGCACCCCCTGCTGTCCTCCACCGCATGGGCAGCCACACTGATCGCCTGGCTCGGAGCCACCACCGCACTCGCACTCGGCGCCGTCGCACTGACACAATCCGACCTCAAACAACTCCTGGCGGCCTCCACCTGCGCCCAAGTCGGATTCATGTTGCTGGCAGCCGGAACCGGCGGAGTCACCGCAGGAACCGCCCAGCTCGTCACGCACGCGCTCACCAAGAGCCTGCTGTTCCTCGCCGCAGGGGCATGGCTGGCCACACTCGGCACCCAACAACTCACCGGCCTCAGAGGCGCGGCCAGACACCACCCACTGACCGGAATCACCTTCACCATCGGCGCGGCCACGCTGGCCGGAATCCCACCACTGCCACTGTGGACGACCAAAGACCACATCCTCGCCGCGACTCTGCCCGAGACACCCGCCCTGTACCTACTGGGGTCCGCCGCCGCAGCCCTGTCCGCCGGATACGCGGCACGAGCCGTCACCGTGATCTGGTCCGCTCCTTCACCCGACACCGCGCGACCGGAGACCCGCCACATCCCCTCACCGCAACGCATCACCCTGCCAGCCCTGGCCGTGGCCACCACGGCACTCAGCGTCCTCGCCGCGCCCGCCCTGTGGTCGGCCTTCACCAACGTCATCTCCACCGGAACACACCCCACACCGACCTGGTGGGAACAACTGCTCTCCGCCGCGATCGCCATCACCGCCGCAGGAGCGGTCACCACAGCCCTCCGGCTCCGCGGTGACCTACCCGCACCCCCACGCCTCACCGAATGGCTCGGACTCGAAACCCTCGCACACACGGCCGTCGCGGCACCGACAGCACACACCGCCGGCACACTGGCCCACTTCGACGACCACACCCTCGACGGCGGCGTCCGCGCCACCGCCGCCCTCGGCACGACACTGGCCCACACAACCGCCACCCGACTGGAACCCGCCACCGACGCCGTCGTCGGAGCCATCGCCCGCGACACCCGTGAACTCGGGCGACTCGCCCGCCGCCCACAAACCGGGCAACTCCACCACTACTACGCGCAGACCGTCGTCGCGCTCGCGATAGTGGCACTCCTCCTGACGCTGCTCTGACCAGAACGGCACCACAAAAACAGGATCCGGCAAGGAAACGAGGTGAGCGTGCTCAGCATTCTGGTGTTCCTGCCACTGGCCGTCGCGGCCGTGCTCCTCGCCATGCCCCGGATCAGCGACACAGCTGTGAGCTGGACCTGGATCACGACCACCGCCACCGAACTCGTCCTGGTCATCGTGCTGTGGGCGAACTACACACCCTCGGAATCCGGATTCGCCTACGAGGTCAACCGGAGCTGGATCCCCAGCGTGAACTCCGGCTACCACATCGGCATCGACGGCCTCAGCCTGCCACTGGTGGCCATGACGGCCACCCTTTTCCTCGCCTGCGCGATCTATTCCCTGCGCCACACACCGCGAGTACGTGCGTTCGCCGCACTCTTCCTTTTCCTCGAAACAGTCTGCCTCGGACTGTTCGTGTCGCTCGACCTCATCCTCTTCTTCGTCTTCTTCGACCTGTCCATCGTGGGCATGTACTTCGTCATCGCGGGCTGGGGCCACCACAAAGCCGCGCAAGCGGCACAGAAGTTCTTCCTCTACACCTTTCTCGGCTCACTCGCCCTCCTACTCGGCTTCATCGGCCTGTTCGTCGCAGCCGAACCCAACACCTTCGACATCGTGCGGCTGACCGAACAGAACCCCCTCGCCGAGAGCGGCACCCCCGGCGTACTCATCCTCCTCACCATCGTCCTCGGACTGGCCGTCAAAACACCCACGATCCCGTTCCACACTTGGCTGCCACCCGCCCATACCGAGGCACCCGCCGCGGGATCGGCGATCCTGGCCGGAGTGCTGTTGAAACTGGGCACCTACGGGTTCGTCCGCATCGCGATGCCGATGCTCCCCGACGCCTGGCGCACCTACGCCCAGGCCATCGTGATCATCGGAGTGCTCAGCGTCCTCTACGGCGCACTGGTCGCACTCGGGCAACACGACTTCAAACGAATGATCGCCTACACCTCGGTCAATCACATGGGCTACATCATCCTCGCGATCGGCGCGACAGGCCTGGTCACGACCACCAACACACAAGCCCAAAACCTCGCCGTCACCGGCGCGGTCACCCAAATGGTCAGCCACGGCCTCATCACCGGCGCGCTGTTCCTGCTCACCGGCGTACTCCACGAACGGGGCCGTACCTACGACATGAACTCCTACGGCGGGCTCGCCGCCCGCGCACCCCGTTTCGCCGGGCTCACCGCCGCCGCGGCGTTCGCCGCACTGGGCCTGCCCGGATTCTCCGGATTCATCGCCGAGTTCCAGATCTTCACCGGGTCACTACCCGGCGCGCCGATCGCCACCCCACTGGCCTTCCTCGGAATCCTGATCACAGCCGCCCTGTTCCTCCGTGCTTTCCAACGACTCTTCCTCGGCCCCCCACAGGCAACCCGCGCGGTCGCCGACCTCACCACCCCGGAAACCGCCTCGATCGTTCCGCTCATCGCGCTCGCCATCCTTATCGGACTTTTCCCGCGCTTCCTGCTCGACCTCATCGAACCCGCCGCCCACACCCTCGGCACCCTGCTGAACCGGTGAGAGACCAACGGCCATGCTCGAAGACCTGACCAACCTGCTCCCCGAACTCCTTCTCGCGGGCGCAGCCGTGCTCGGCCTGCTGCTCGGTTCCTACCTCCCACGGCGCAAGCAGTGGATGGTGCGCCTGCTCGTCGCCCTGACCTGTGCGGCAGGACTCGCCGCCACCGTCGCCCGCTGGACACAACAAGCCACGACCACGTTCGAGAACGCCTACGCCATCGACGTGGCCACCAATACCGTCCGAACCGTCGTACTACTGTCCGTACTGCTCGTCCTCGGTCTCGCCACCTCGGAAACACGCGATCAGCCACGAGAAACCGAGTTCGTCGTCCTGCTGTCCCTCGGCGCGCTCGGCGCCGTGCTGCTCGCGGGAGCCAACGACCTACTTCTCCTTGCCGCCGCCTACCTGCTGGCCAGCGTCCCCCTCTACGCCCTGACCGCATTCGCCAAGGACTCCCCCGGTACCGAGGCCGCACTGAAGTACTACCTGATGGGCGCGCTGCTGGGCGTACTGATGCTGTTCGGCCTGACGACCCTGTTCGGCGTGGCCCACGCCACCATCTACCCCCGACTGGCCACAACCCTGCCCTCCGCACCACCCGCAGCCGTTGCGTTCGGCGCCGCCCTGCTTCTCGCCGGTCCCCTGTTCAAAGCAGGTGGTGTCCCCGTGCACTTCTGGGTACCCGACGCAGCCCAAGGCGCACGCCCCGCAGTCGCCGCCGTCATCACCACCATCCCCAAGATCGGCGCCGTTGTGGCCGTTTACCGGTTCGCCACCACCGGTCTCGCACCGACCACACTGGACTGGCGGCTGCTGGTCGCGATCCTCGCCGCGCTGACCATGACGCTGGGCAACCTCGCCGCCTTCTTTCAGGACAACGTCCGGCGGTTACTGGCCTACTCCACGATCAGCCAGGTCGGCTATCTGCTCATGGCTGTCGCCGCGGCGGGACTCTCCGCACTGGCTCTGCCGAGCCTGCTGCTCTACCTCACCGCGTACGCTGTCACCAATCTCGGCGCGTTCGCCGTCACCGCCGCCTTCCCCGGAACAGACACCCTCGCCGGCTACCGAGGACTGCTGCACCGCAACCGTGGGGCAGCGCTCAGCCTCGTCGTCTGTCTGCTCGGTCTCGTCGGCACGCCACCCACCGGCGTGTTCACCGGAAAACTCACCGTGTTCACCGCAGCCCTCGACGCGGGTCTCACCTGGCTCGTCGTCATCGCCGTCCTCAACACGGTTGCCAGCCTCTTCTACTACCTGCGCTGGATCACACCCGCAGTCAGTACCGAACCGGGAATCGGCGAACCGGTGAGCCGATGGCCACTGTTCACCGCCGCTGTCGCCGCAGCGCTCGCTGTCGGAATCGGGCCACTCGCCGGGATCCTTGTGACCGTGTTCGAAGGGGACCTGGCTGCCCGCTGACCTACGGGTGATCATGCCAACACCGCTCAATCGGTTCAGGTGAGCCGACGCACCCGTACCGCCACGCGAACGGCCGATAACATCCCGGGTACACACAAGCACTGGAACCGTCAGCAGGAGAACGTCATGACGCAGGCCCCTGTCAACGTCACCGTCACCGGCGCCGCCGGCCAGATCGGCTACGCGCTGCTGTTCCGCATCGCGTCCGGCCAGCTTCTCGGTCAGGACAAGCCCGTCCGGCTGCGGCTGCTGGAGATCCCGCAGGCGGTGAAGGCGGCCGAGGGAACCGCCCTCGAACTCGAGGACGGCGCCTTCCCGCTGTTGGCGGGCATCGACATCTTCGACGACGCGAAGCAGGCGTTCGAGGGCACTAACGTGGCGCTGCTCGTCGGCGCCCGCCCGCGCACCAAGGGCATGGAGCGCGGCGACCTGCTTGAAGCCAACGGCGGCATCTTCAAGCCGCAGGGCGAGGCCATCAACGCGGGCGCCGCCGACGACGTGAAGGTTCTCGTGGTCGGCAACCCTGCCAACACCAACGCGCTCATCGCCAAGGCCCACGCCCCCGACGTCCCCGCGGAGCGCTTCACCGCGATGACCCGTCTCGACCACAACCGGGCCATCGCCCAGCTCGCCAAGAAGCTCGGCGTCCCGGTCACCGAGGTGAAGAAGATGACCATCTGGGGCAACCACTCCGCCACCCAGTACCCGGACATCTTCAACGCCGAGGTCAACGGCACCAGCGCCGCCGAGGCCGTCGGCGACCAGGCGTGGCTGGAGAACGAGTTCATCCCCAGGGTCGCCAAGCGCGGTGCCGAGATCATCGAGGCCAGGGGCGCGTCCTCGGCCGCCTCGGCGGCCAACGCCGCCATCGACCACATCTATAACTGGGTCAACGGCACCCCCGAGGGTGACTGGGTGTCCATGGGCGTCCCCTCCGACGGCTCCTACGGCGTTCCCGAGGGTCTGATCTCGTCGTTCCCCGTGGTCTGCCGCGACGGCTCCTACGAGATCGTGCAGGGCCTGGAGATCAACGACTTCTCCCGCGCCAAGATCGACGCCTCAGTGGCCGAACTCAGCGAGGAACGCGACGCCGTGCGCAAGCTCGGCCTCGTCTGAGCCGGTCCCGAAGGGAAGGTCACCTCCTCAGCGTGTCTGCTGTGGGAGGTGACCTTTTTCGTGTGAATGGAACTGGAAGGATCTCCTCCTCAAGGCTCTCGCGTATAGGACGTTATACATTTTCGGTGTCGGTTCGACGCCACGCCTGCCACGATGGAAAGCGACAGGAGCACCCGGCTCCTCACGGCACAGCCCATGGACACGACGGCAGCACAACACCAGTTCACCGCCTACGGCCTCTCCCACTGGGCGGTCCTCGCCGTGTTCGCCGTCGGTGCCGCCCTGCTCGTCCTCACCGGCCGCGCACACCGGCACTCCCCCTCCGAACGGCTGATCAGCCGCACCTTCGGCGTCGTGCTGCTCGCCATCCACCTCAGCGCACTCGGCTACACGATGTCGTCACGCGACTGGGGTCTGCTCGACACCATCCCCCTGCACCTGTCCGACCTCGCTGGATTCGTCGCCGCGTTCGCGCTGCTCACCCACACCCGCTGGGCCTACGCGCTCACCTACTACTGGTGCCTGACCCTCTCCCCGCAGGCACTGTTCTCCCCCGTCCTCGCAGGCCCCGACTTCCCCCACCACGAGTTCCTGGCGTTCTGGGCCCTGCACCTGCTCGTCGTGTGGGCCGCGATCTACCTCACCTGGGGCGTGGGGCTGCACCCCACCTGGCGTGACTACCGCACCGCCGTCGCCATCACCGCCTGCTGGGCTGTGTTCGCCATCGCCTTCAACAGCGCAACGGGCACCAACTACGGCTACCTCAACCGCAAACCCACCACCGGCTCGATCCTTGATGCCCTCGGCCCCTGGCCCTGGTACGTCGTCGCGGAAGTCGCGATCATCCTCGCCGTCTGGGCAGCGCTCACCTGGCCGTGGACCCTCACCGCCCGGCGCGGCGAGGACGTCGGCGAGAAACCCAACTGACCGCCGACGCCCCCACCACCGGCTACGCCCCCGTCAGGCCACGGCGCTTCAGCAGCGGCTCGATCTCCGGGTCACGGCCACGGAACGCCCGGAACGCCACCATCGCGTCCTTGCTGCCACCCCGGGACAGCAACTCCCTCCGGAAGTGGTCGCCGTTCGCGCGCGTGAGACCGCCGTTCTCCCTGAACCACTCCACAGTGTCGGCGTCGAGCACCTCGCTCCAGATGTAGGAGTAGTAGCCGGCCGAGTAGCCGTTGCAGAAGATGTGCGCGAAGTACGTGCCCGCGTAACGCGGCGGGATCTCCTCCACCGCGACACCGGCCTTCTCCAGCGCCTGCGCCTGGAACGCCGCCACGTCCTCCACCGTCGTGTCCGCGTCCAGCGTGTGCCACGCCAGGTCCAGCAGCGACGCGGCGAGATACTCCGTCGTCGCGAACCCCTCGCCGTACGTGCTGGACTCGCGCAGCCTCTCCACCAGCCGCTCCGGCAACGGCTCACCCGTGCGGTGGTGGCGGGCGTAGTTGGCCAGCACCTCCGGCCACAGCACCCACATCTCGTTGACCTGCGAGGGGAACTCCACGAAGTCCCTCGGCACGTTCGTGCCCGCGAACGTCGGGTACCGCGTGTCCGACAGCAGCTCGTGCAGCGCGTGCCCGAACTCGTGGAACATCGTCTCCACCTCGTCGAACGACAGCAACGCGGGCTCGCCCTCCGGCGGCTTGGTGACGTTCAGGTTGTTCACCACCACCGGTTTGCGCTCCAGCAGCCTCGACGGCACCCGGTAGGAGTTCATCCACGCGCCGCCGCGCTTGGAGTCGCGCGCGTAGAAATCGGCGATGAACAGCCCCAGCTGGCCGCCGTCGGCGTCGAACACCTCGAACACCCGCACATCGGGGTGGTAGACCGGCAGGTCGGGGCGCTCGGTGAACGTCAGCCCGTACAGCATCGTGGCGGCGTGGAACACCCCGTCCCGCAGCACCCGATCCAGCTCGAAGTACGGGCGCAGCTCGGCCTCGTCGATATCGAACCGGCGCTTGCGCACCCGCTCGGCGTAGAACGTCCAGTCCCACGGCGCGAGCGCGTGATCGGCCCCGGATCGCACGATCTCCTCGGTCAGCTCGGCAGCCTCGGCGCGGGCGTTGGCCACCGCCACAGGGGCCAGCCGGTGCAGCAGTTCCGTGGCGGCCTCCGCCGTGCCAGCCGTCTCGTCCTCGATCACGTACGCCGCGTGGTGCGGGTAGCCGAGCAACGCGGCCCTCTCGGCCCTCAGCCGCGCGATCCGCACCAGGACCGCCTTGTTGTCATGCTCGTTGTCCCGATTGCCCCTCGCCGTCGCGGCACGGAACACCCGCTCCCGCAACGCGCGGTTCTCCAGCAACGCCAGCAGCGGCTGCCGGGTCGGCAACGCCAGCGTCAGCAGGTACCCGCCGTCCTCGCCACGGGCGGCCGCGGCCTCGGCCGCCGCCGCGATCGTCGCCTCAGGAAGTCCCGCCAGCTCCTCCCGGTCCTTCACCAGCACGGCGAGGTCGTTGGTGTCGGCGAGCAGGTTGTCCTGGAAGCGGGTCGCCAGCGACGACAGTTCGGTGTTCAACTCCCGCAGCCGGGCCTGGTCGGCCTCGGGCAGCGCGGCACCGGCACGCACGAAGTCGAGGTGGTACCGACGCAGGAGCCACGCCGATTCCTCGTCGAGCCCCAGCGAGTCCCGCTCCTCGTACAGTCGCTCCACCCGCGCGAACAACGCCGGATTCAGGTGGATGGCGTCCGAGTGCGCGGACAGCTTCGGCGCGATCTCGGCGTGCACGGCCCTGAGTGTGTCGTTGGTGTGGGAGGCGTTGAGGTTGAAGAACACCTCCGACACCCGGTCCAGCAGCTCACCGGAGCGTTCGAGAGCCACGATCGTGTTGTCGAACGTCGGCGGCTCCGGATTGTTCGCGATGGCCTCCACCTCGGCGGACTGCTCCGCCATGCCAGCCCGGAACGCGGGCAGGAAATGCTCGCCCGAGATCCGGTCGAACGGCGGGAACTCGTACGGGAGATCACTCGCCGTCAACAGCGGGTTGTCCGCAGTCGTCACGCTCGGTCCTTTCGTCCTGTCGCTCCCCCGACGTCCGCGTCGGAGGACAGCCTGCCGCCCCGGCGCCGCCGCTTCGGCTTCGACGGCACGATTCCGCTCAGATCGCCACCGCACTCGTTCATGCGCAGCACGAACGGCCGGGTCTCGGTGTAGCGGATCACCGAGACCGATGCCGGCTCGACGACCGTGCGCTGGAAGAGGTCGAGGTGCTGGCCGAGCGCATCGGCCAGCACCGCCTTGATCACATCTCCGTGGGTGCACGCCAGCCACACCGCGTGCTCGCCGTGCTCCTCGGCGATCCGGGCGTCGTGCTCCCGCATGGCGCCCACGGCTCTGGCCTGCATCTGGGCCAGGCCCTCCCCTCCGGGAAAGACCGCGGCGGACGGCTGGGCCTGCACGACCTTCCACAGGGGAAGCCGTGCGAGATCGGCGAGCTTCGCACCGGTCCACTCGCCGTAGTCAACTTCGGACAGCCGGGTCTCGGTGCGCGGGGTCAGCTCCCTCGCCTTCAGCAGCGGTGCCAGCGTCTGCCTGCACCGCAGCAACGGCGAGGTCAGTACCTCGGCCAGTGGCACGTCAGCGAGCCGAGGCACCAGCGCTTCCGCCTGCGCACGGCCGGTGTCGTCGAGACCGACGCCGGAGGCCCGCCCCGCGAGGACCCCGGCGCCGTTCGCCGTCGATCGGCCGTGCCTGAGCAGGATCACAGTTCCCACGCCGCCACCCTACGGGTTCAGTTTCGCTGTTCGGCCACGCCGGCCTCCTCAGGGCCCGCGTTCGGGTCGAGCACGCCGGTGAACACCAGCACCAGCACCAGCACGCCCAGCGCGACCCGGTAGATCACGAACGGCAGGAAGCTGTTCTTCTTGATGTAGGACATCAGCCACGCGATCACGGCGTAGCCGACACCGAACGACACGATGGTGGCCAGCAGGGTCGGCCCGACTCCCGGCGCGTCGGCCTCGCCGATGTCGGTGAGTTTGTACACGCCCGACGCGAGCACAGCGGGCACGGCCAGCAGGAAGGCGTACTCGGCGGCGTCGGCCCTCGTGTAGCCGAGGAGCAGACCGCCGGTGATGGTGCCCCCGGAGCGGGACACCCCTGGGATGAGCGCGAGTGCCTGCGCGAAGCCGTAGGCGAGGCCGTGCGGGATGGTGAGCTGGTCGAGGCCACGGTCCTTGCGGCCCACCCGGTCGGCCAGCAACAGCAGCAGACCGAACACGATCAGCGTGGTGGCCGTCAGCCGCAGATCCCGGAACACGCTTTCGATGCGGTCCTCGAACAGCAGGCCGAGCACCGCGATCGGGATCGATCCGACGATGATGAGCCAGCCCATCCTCGCGTCGGGATCGGAACGGTACTCACGCTTGGTCAGCGACAAGAACCAGCGGTGCAGGATCCGGCCGATCTTGCGGCTGAAGTACAGCAGCACGGCGAGTTCGGTGCCGATCTGCGTGACGGCCGTGAACGCCGCCCCCGGGTCGTCCCACCCCGCGAAGGCCGCGGTCAAGCGGATGTGCGCGCTTGACGAGATCGGCAGGAACTCCGTGAGCCCCTGCACCAGTCCCAGTACGAGTGCTTCGAACCAGCCCATCAGGCCACTCCCGCCCTGTCCAGTGCCTCCAGCGCCACACGCAACGCCGCCGGCGCGTCCTCCGGCGGCACGAAGGGCAGCACGGTCAGCGTGGTCACGCCAGCCTCGGCGAAGGCGGCCATGCGCTCGGCGATCCGCGACGGCGGCCCGAGCAGCGACGTCGCGTCGAGGAACTCCAGCGGCACCGCCGCCATCGCACCCTCGTGGTCCTTGGCCAGATACCGGTCCTGCACCTCGGCCGCGGCGTCGGCGAAACCCATGCGCACGGCAAGCCGGTTGTAGAAGTTCTTGTCCCTGCTGCCCATCCCGCCCAGGTACAGCGCCGCGTAGCCGCGGACGGAGTCGGCGCACACCGTCCAGTCGTCGCCGGGCACCAGCGGCACCGAGGGCGCGACGTCGATGTCCGCGAGCGTGCGGCCCGCCTTGGCCGCCCCGGCCCTGAGGTGGTCGAGCTGCAGATCGGCGTGGTCGGGCGAGAAGAACACGGGAAGCCAGCCGTCGGCGATCTCCCCGGTGAGTTCCAGATTCTTCGGCCCGATGGCGGCGAGGTAGGTGGGGATGTGCTCGCGCACAGGGTGCACCGTCAGCGTGAGCGCCTTTCCGGGACCGTCGGGAAGCGGGAGCTGGAAGTGCTCGCCGTCGTAGCGGACCTTCTCCCTGCGCAGGGCCATCCGCACGATGTCGAGGTACTCGCGGGTCCTGCCGATCGGCGAGGTGAACCGCACGCCGTGCCAGCCCTCGGACACCTGCGGGCCGGAAACGCCGAGGCCGAGGCGGAACCGCCCCCCGGACAGCATGTCCAGCGTCGCGGCCGTCATCGCCGTCGCGGCCGGGGTCCGCGCCGGAATCTGGAGCACAGCGCTTCCGACGTCGATGGACGACGTCTGCGCGGCGATCCACGCCAGCACCGTCGCCGCGTCGGAACCGTACGCCTCCGCGACCCACACCACCGAGTAGCCGAGCGAGTCGGCCTCCCTGGCCAGTGCCAGGTTGGACACCTCGCTGCCCGCGCCATATCCGAGATTCAGTCCCAATCGCACGGACGCTGACACTATCGGGCGGTGACGCGCCGCCTGACACGCCTTGGTCACGGCCCCGTACGGGCGACAGATAGGCTCTGACGCTATGGAAAGCCGTCAGCTCGGCACCTCCGGCCTGCGGGTGTCGCGAATGGGGCTCGGCACGCTCTCGTGGTCAACCAGCACCGACGCCGAGGACGCCGCCAACCAGCTCGCGGCGTTCGTTGACGCGGGCGGCACTCTCGTCGATACCGCCGACATCTACGGCGAGGGAGAGGTCGAGCGCCTGCTGGGGTCGCTGCTGCGCAGTCTGGTGCCCCGCGATCACGTGGTGCTCGCCACCAAGGCCGTTGCCCGCAGAACCGGAGGCCCTTTCGGGGGTGGCGCCTCGCGCGGGGCTCTGCTGTCCGCGCTCGACGGTTCGCTGCGCAGGCTCGGGGTCGAACACCTCGACCTGTGGCAGTTGCACGCGTGGGACCATGCCGTTCCGATCGAGGAGACCCTGTCCGCGCTGGAGTACGCGCTGCGCAGCGGCAAGGTCCGCTATGTCGGAGTGTGCAACTACACGGGCTGGCAGCTCGCGACAGCAGCCTCGGAGCTGGACGGGGGCCGGATCGTGTCGGTGCAGTCCGAGTACTCGCTGCTCGAACGCGGCATCGAACGCGAGGTCGTTCCCGCCGCCGCGCATCACGGCATCGGTGTGCTGCCGTGGGCCCCGCTCGGCAGGGGCGTGCTCACCGGTAAGTACCGCACCGGCACCCCCGCCGACTCGCGTGGCGCCTCCACCGCCTACGCCAACTACGTCGAGCAGCACCGCACCGAACGCGCGGCGCGCATCGTGGAGGCGGTCGTCACGGCGGCGGAGGGCCTCGGCACCTCGCCGCTGTCCGTGGCACTGGCGTGGGTGCGTGACCGGCCCGGTGTGATCGCGCCCATCGTCGGCGCGCGCGACAAGAGCCAGCTCGCGGGCTCGCTCGCCGCCGAGAGTCTGACCCTGCCCGCAGCGATCAAGGCGGCGCTCGACGACGTCAGCGCCATCGAGTTCGGTTATCCGGAACGGTGGCCGGTATGAGAATCCCCGCACGGCTCTCCACGACGACCTCGGTACTGCTGGCCGCCGCGCTGGTGTGGCCGCTGGCTGCCTGCTCCGGAGAGGAGGAGGTCACCGACGAACTCCAGGTGGTCGGCAACCCCACCGCCGCGACCCCGCAGCCGTCTCCGGAGACCACGACGGCGCCCGAGGGCGTGGTGATCGGCCTCGACGGTGGTGTCACGGCTCTGACCACCGCACCGGGTGACGGCACCGTCGCCGTCGCGGTCACCGACCCCGCCAGGGTCCTGCTCTACGCCCGCGACGCTCTCGGCGAACCCGATCCGGACCCCACCGTGGTCGAGCTCCCAGGACCGGTCGAGCACCTCACCGTCGCGGACGACGAGGTACTGGCACCCGTGCCGTCGGAGAACACGCTCGCTCGCATCACTCTCGACGGTGACGTTCGCCTGGTCCCGGTCACCGGCGAGCCGAGCGGCGCGGCGACCGTCGATGACCGGACACTGCTGAGCCTGCGCGAGCGCAAGGGCGTCGGTGTGCTGGACGACGGCCGGACGGACCCGGTGATCGCGGGTGGCCTGAACAGTGCCGACGACGTGGTGGTGGCCGACGGCCGACCGCTCGTTCTCGACCGCCTGCGCAGCGCCGTGTTCCAGGTGGACATCGAGGGGCAGGACGTGGGCGTCGGCCTGCGGGCAGGCCAGGGCGCCACGAACATGGTCGCCGACGACTACGGCCGGGTGTTCGTCACCGACACCCGCAGCGGCGCCGTCCTGGCGTTCTCCGCCGACCCGCTGCTGCTGCGCCAGCTCTACCCGGTGGCCGGTGGGGTCTACGGAATGGCCTACGACTCCGGACGCGACGTGCTGTGGGTGACGCTGACGGCACGCAACGAGGTCGTCGGCTTCGACGTGCGCGGCGGTGAACCGGTGGAGCGGTACCGCTATCCCACCGTTCGCCAGCCCGATTCGGTTACCGTCGATTCCAAGACGGCCCGAGTCGTGGTGGGCTCGGCGACCGGTGAAGGGATCCAGGTGATCACTCCATGACGAACGCGGAAGCGGTGATCGACGGGGATTGGGAGTACCGCCGGGTGCAGTTGCCTCCTGGTGTGTCCCGGCTCTCCGCCGCCGTGCAACTGTCGATCCAGGCCGAGTTCTCCGGCTGGGAGTTGTCGAACGTGCGGCTGTTCGCCGACGGCACCCGCAAGGTGTGGCTGCGACGGCGGCGATCGCTCGCCACGGCCGGGTTGTTGCCCGGGCTCATCACCTGAGGGTCACCGCCGCGACACCGCCCGCCGATCGCGGGACTCACGGGCGGGTGTCCTCGGTGACAGCACTTGACACTGCTCCATTCGTTCGAACTATTGTTCGACTCAAGGGAGTAGTCGGGAGTGCACGTGAACCAGCCAGCACCACAACCGCAGCGTGAGCCAGGCGAGCCGCGTGAGCCGCCGTGGCCGTGGTGGCAGCGCGACGCGAGTTCCACACCGGCCAGGCCCGTCTGGCGGCGGGCCGACGGGGCACCCGCAGGGTTCCGCCCCGTCGATCCGCCCCGGTGGGTGTGGGTGGACCTGCGTGCCGCGCTGCGCAAGGACGCGTTCACCTTCACCGACGACAACCCGGCCGGATTGCAGTACCGCTACGAGGCCAAGGGACTGCTCAGGGCGTGGATGCCGTCGGTCGATGGCGCCGCGCTCGCACTGGTGACCTACCAGTTGTTGACGGCCGACCTGGCGTGGCGCACCACCGTGACGGCGTTCGTGCCCGCGCACTCGGTGCGGTTCCGGTCCCGGACCGGCAGGGAATCCCGCTGATCACTCCCCTGAGACACCGCCGTGGCCGGTGTGCAGCAGCCCGCCGGGATCGATCTCGTCCGTGATCCGCCGCAGCCGTTCGTAGTCTCCGGGTGCGAAGGCTGAGCGCATCTCGGCAGGGTTGAGCGCGCGGAACGTGAAGTTGAGCCACCTGCCGAGCGCGGCGTCGGTGAACAAACCGAGCGCGGCGTCGTGGAGGCCGCGCACCCTCTCCCGCTCCGCACCCTCCACCGGTGACAGAACCGACACGAGGTAGGCGCCGTCGCGATGGCCCACCGCGCTCGCCCCGCGCGGCGCTTCAGCGATGGCTCCGCCCAGATGACGCAGCCCTACCACGGTCAGCACCGGCGCGGATGGTCCCGCCGCTTTCGTCAGGCCGGCGAGGGCCTGCGGGTCGAGATCGCGGACGACGACGTTGTCACCGAGGTAAGGGTGTGGCTGCTCGGGTTCGTCGAAGACGGCCCCGGTGTCGAGGTAGGACCGTTCGGCCAGTGTGTCGCCGATGACCGGCCCGATCGCGCGCAGTGGTTCCACCAGCTCCCGCCCCTCGTCGGCCTTCCCGCAGTGGACGACACGCATGTGCGCCACCGGCCGCCCGCGCAGCGGATCGGGCAGCCCCGGCAGGTCCGGATAGGTCAGCACGGTCACGGCCGAGGTCAACTCGCCCGGCAGGTCCGAGGTCCAGCGCCGCCAGGCGTCGAGCACGTCCGGCGCCTGCTCGACATCGAAGAGCAGGCTGCCGCCGTAGACATGGGCGACGGGAACGAGGCCGATCTCCATCCCGGTGACCACACCGACGTGGCCGCCTCCGCCACGCAGGGCCCAGAACAGCTCGGGTTCGCGGTGTTCGGTCACCTGCCGCGCCCGCCCATCGGGGGTGACCACGTCGAACCGGCGCACGTGGTCGCAGGCGAGACCGTAGCGGCGGGCCAGCAGGCCGAGACCCCCGCCCAGGGTGTAGGAGACGGCGCCGACGCCGGGGAAGCTGCCGGACAGCGGCGCGAGGCCGTGCGGGGCCGCCGCCTCGACGACGTGCCGCCACGTGGCTCCCGCCTCGACCCACGCGGTGCGGGCGGCGGGATCGACGCGCACACCGGTCATCCGGCGGGTGCTGATCAGCAGTCCCGTGGTGGGCGTGACACGCCCATGCCCCGTGGCCTGCACGGCGAACGGGACTCCTCTGGTCGCCGCGAGCGACACGGCGGCGCGCACGTCCTCGGCGCGGGTGGCGGCGAGAACTGTGATGGGAGTGTGGGGGTCGAGCAGCTGGTAGCCGCCGCACTCGGCGTCGTACCCGCCGGTGCCGGGGGTGAGCACCGGGGCTCTGGTGTGTGCGGAAAGGTCGGCTCGAAGAGGGGTCCTGTCGGTCATGTGCGGCACGCTATGGACCGTTCCGGACAGCTGATGTCCGGAAGCGGTGAGCGAAAGTGAGGAATCGTGTCCGTACTCGCGGACGAGCCGGGGAGCAGGCGGCAGCACACGCCGTCCCGGTTGCTGCGGCTGCTGTCGCTGTTGCAGACCCGGCGGGAGTGGTCGGGGGCCGAACTCGCCGCGAAGCTCGGTGTCACCGACCGCACGGTGCGGCGCGACATCGACCGGCTGCGGGCGCTGGACTATCCCGTGGCGAGCGCACCCGGCACCGCGGGCGGCTACCGGCTGACCTCAGGCCGCGACCTTCCCCCGCTCCAGCTGGACGACGACGAAGTGGTCGCCGTGGCGCTGGGACTGGTGACGGTGGCGAGCACAAGCGTCACCGGGATCGCGGACAACGCCATGACGGCGCTGGCCACGCTGGAACGCGGTCTGCCCAACCGGCTGCGGCCCCGGCTCGCTGCCCTCGGCCGCAGTGCGCTCGCCGTCCCGCTCCGCGAGGCACCCGGCGTGGACCCCGCCGTGCTGGCCGTGCTCGCCTCGTGCTGCCGCGACCGCGAGATCGTGACCTTCGACTACCACGCGCGCGACGGCTCCCGCAGCGCCCGGCGAGTCGAACCACATCACCTGATCACCGTGCGAGGTCACTGGTACCTCCTCGCCTACGACCTTCGGCGGCACGGCTGGCGGTCCTTCCGTGCCGACCGGCTCGGCTGCCTGACGCCGGTGCGGCACCGCTTCGTCCCGCGCGCGCTGCCCGCGCCGGACCCTGCGACCTACCTGCGCCGGTCCTTCGCCGCCGCTGAGTACGCGCACAACGCCCGGCTCGCGGTGGCGCTGCCTGCCGACGATGTGCGGCAGCGGGTGTTCACGACCGTTCCCGGTGAGATCGAACCCGCCGGTCCGAACGCCTGCACGGTGCGGCTGAGCGCGGAGTCGGTGGATCTGGTCGCGCAGTACGTCGTGGTGATCATGGCGCTGGACACCGAGGTCACGCTCGTGGACGTCTCACCGGAGGTGGCGCGCAGGCTGCGGGCTGTGCGCCGGAAGCTCCCGGAGTGAAGCGAGCGGACGGTCTCAGCGGAACCGTCCGGGGTCGCCAGAACCCTCGCGCACGATCTCCGGCGCGCCCTCGGAGAAATCGACGACCGTGGTGGGTTCAACGCCGCAGTCCTCGGAGTCGAGCACGACGTCCACCACCGCGTCGAGACGTTCCTTGATCTCCCAGCCCTGCGTCAACGGTTCGTCCTCGCCCGGCAGCAGCAACGTGCTCGACACGATGGGCTCGCCGAGTTCGGCGACGAGCGCCTGCGCCACCGCGTGGTCCGGGATGCGCACGCCGACGGTCTTCTTCTTCGGGTGCGCCAGCTGGCGGGGCACCTCCTTCGTGGCGGGCAGGATGAACGTGTAGCGGCCCGGAACGGCGGACTTGATCGCGCGAAACGCCGCGTTGTCGATGTGGACGAACTGCGCGAGCTGCGCGAAATCCCGGCAGACGAGTGTGAAGTGGTGCCGTTCGTCCAGTTTGCGGATCGCGCGGATGCGATCCATGCCCTGCTTGTTGCCCAGCGCGCAGCCGAGCGCGAAACACGAGTCGGTGGGATACACCACGACGCCGTCCGACCGCAGAATCCGTACCGTTTCCGCGATCGAACGCGGTTGCGGGTTCACCGGGTGCACATCCAAATACCTCGCCACGGCCCCCAGGCTAGGTGTTCCCGCCGCGGAAGGCCACAGGTCGTTCGACGGCGGTGAACCACTCCCGGCCCAGGAGCAACCCGAACACGGGCGCCGGTAGCCGCACGAGCATCCGGAACACTCCGGACATCCGGCCTGGTTTGTGCAATTCGGACACATGGGCCGCCAGTGCGGCCTGCTTGTGCCGCGCGAAACGCCGCACGGTGAAGGCGTGGGTGATCGCCGAACGCGGGCTGTAGACGCGGGCGAGGGCTGTGTCGTCGAAGCCGGGTGGAACCCGCAGCGCGCGAAGTGCGCGCGCGATCAGCACCAGCGGCTCGCGGGGCAGCGTCGCCTCCAGCAGCCGCACGGTCTCCACCAGCGCGGCGGCGGCGCGGCCGACCTCGTGGACCTTCACATGATCCCGGTGGCCGTATCCGCCGTTGGCGTCGTAGCTCAGGAGCACGTCCGCGTTCTCCTCCCGCAGCAGAGCGGCCAGCAGGCGAGCCGCCTCGCCGGTGTCCGCTCTCGCGAATCGCGTGCGGTCACCGGGATCGGGATAGAGCACGGGCCCGTGTCCGCTGTCGGCGTACCCGAGGTGTTCCACCCGAGCCACGCCAAGAACAGCCGCGCTCGCGCGCAACTCGGCGAGCCGGGGCGCTCCGGCCTCGGACACCCGGTCCATGAGCCCATCGGTGGCGACCACGAGCACAACGCGGTGGCCGTCGGCGGACGCACGGGCGAGGGTGCCACCGGTCAGAAGTGCTTCGTCGTCGGGATGCGCGTGGAACGCCACGATCGTCGCCATGATCCCCATCTTGCCCTGCGGCCTCGGGGTGGCTGGCAGAATACGAACACATGGCCGAACAACCACAACGCCCAGAAGCCGATCTGTCCAGGCGACGTCTGGTGTCGGTGGCACTCATGACCGTCGTGGGTGTCGGGGTCTTCGTCGTCGCGATGCTCACCACCGAGCCGAACTGGATGATGTGGTTCTTCGGCATTCTCATGCTGGCGTCCGCGCTCGCGTTCTGGGTGACCTACCTGCTGTACCGGATCAAGCAGCGCAAGCGCGGGCAGTGATGCCTGCGGTGCGGTAGGGACAGGTGGCGCAGCACTGGCTACCGTTCCCCGGTGACCGAATCCCCTGTCCCAGCCGCCACCCTCGACGTGCGGCCGCTCGGGTTCACCCCTGCCGACGGTGTACTCGTTCGCGACACGCCGTTCCTGCCCGACGTGCTCCGCGGTGTCCACCGCGCCGTGGTGCGGTCGGCGGTGCTGGCTCCGCTGCTCGTGCTGTGCGCCGCCTCGCTGTTCGTCACGACGGAGGGGTCGCTCGCCGTTCCCGTGCTGGTGGCGTTCGGCGCCGGGATGTATCTGCTGTGGACGCTCGCGCGGGTGTCGTCAGGAAGGCTCGCCTCCGATCGGGTTCTCGGCACGCGGCTGCGGTCGGTGTCGCTGGTGCCGGAGGACGTCGTGCTGACGCGATGGCGGGTCGCGCTGCGCGTCGGCGGGCCCACCGACCGGCACTGGGTGTGCGGCTGGTTTCCCCGCGCCTACCGCGAGATGTTGCTGCGACACCGGCGGGTGCTCGTCGTCCAGCCTGCTTCCGCGCGCCGGGTCGTGGTGATCGTGCCTGGCTCGCTCGCGGTGTTCACCGCACGGTCGCGTCGTGCCGCGCCGAAGGGGGCACACCCGCAGACCGCGGCGCCGAGTCACACCGTCTCCGCGATTCCCCGCCACGACGTGGTGCTGTCCGCGTGGCTCGCGATGAACACGTGGATTCTCACGGTCGCCGCCGTGGTGCTGTCCTCCACGGCGATCTTTCTGGCCGCCCAGTCGGTGCCGGTCCTGCTCGACGGTGGCCCCGGCGACGACGTGGTCCTCACCTACGGCAGCGTGGTGCTGGCCGTGCTGCTGCTCGTCGGAGCCGTGACCGTCGTGGTGTCGCTGTGTCGCCTGCGCCACCGGGTGGTCTCGGCATCCGGGTGGCGCTGCCTGCGTGCTCGGCTTCACGAGACGGAGCCGTCGCCGGCAGGTGCGGGACGTTACCGGTTCACCGCCACCGTCCAGGATGCCGACGGCCGGGTGGAGCAGGTCTCGGCGCGAGCGGCGTTCGCCGACATCGTCGCGAGCATCGCCGACACGGGCCGCATGTGGGTGCTCGACACCGGGACCGACTCCGGGAACTGGACGGCCGGAATTCCCGGCCACCCTGTGCTCGACACGGTCGTGCGGCAGCGCTGACCACTGCGAGCGGCCCTCGGTGGTGCGGTTGCGCCGCGACGACGCGGTGCCCGGCCGAACCGCGCGCCACGCGCCGCGAAACCCCGCCGCGCACGGCTTCGGCTTCCGTGGGGGGTTCGCGGCTCAGTGCGACGATCAAGCTCTGTGCACGAGCGTGGACACCATCGCGTCGAGTTCGCGTGTCGCGACGGGGAAATCGCAGTAGCCGGGATCGGCTGCGGCGTCCTGCCAGAACGTGTAGACCTGGCCCGTTCTCGTCCAGGCCAGCATGTCGATGATCTGCGTGAAAACCGACGAACCCGACCACTCCTCGATGCCCTCGACCTCCTCCTCGTCCTCGACGGTCGAACGCAGGTCGCGTCCCGTGAGCAGACGCAGCCAGGCCGCCGCCGCGTAGGCGGTCTGCGAGATCACGTGCAGGTCCGGGTCCTGGTCCTCGGAATAGACCAGACCTACCGTCATCAACTGGTCGTAGACCGCATCGACGTCAACCTGGTCCCCCGCGGCCGCGCGGTGCCATGCCCGCACAGCGTCGGGGGTCGAGATCCGGGGCTCGTCGCTGAGCGGGTCGTCCTCCTGCTCGACGCGGTCGAGAAGCGGAGCGATCAGGTCGTGGAGCCAGGCCAGCCGCACCTGCGGTTCCGTGCGTTCGGCGAGCTCGTCGAGGGTCGCGAGCAGCGCGGCATACGATGTGTCCGTCATGCGGACGTGGATAGCACAGGGGCTCCTCAGCCGTTCCCGCTCGCCCGCAGCAACGCCCGCTCGGTGAGCACCCGCGCGAGATGGGCGCGATATTCGGCGGTGGCGTGGGGTTCGTCGGCGGGATGGGTGTCCTCGGCGGCCAATGTCGCGGCCTCGGCGATGGACGCCCCCTCGGCCAGCGCCCGCTCGGTGGCCGAAGCCCTCCTCGGCGTGCCAGCCATGTTGATCAGGCCGATCTGGTTGCCCTGCACCGCGACTCCCACGATGGCCCAGTCGATCGCGCGGCGCGTGAACTTCTCGAAACCCCACCCTCTGCCGTCGGCGCGGGGCAGGCGGATCTCGGTCAGCAGTTCTCCGGGTTCGCGCGCGGTGGTGAAGGGGCCGAGGAAGAACTCCCCCGCCGCGATGGTGCGCTCGCCTTCGTGGCCACGGACGACGAACTCGGCGTCGCAGGCCAGCAATGCGGCAGGCAGGTCCGCTGCGGGATCAGCGTGGGCCACGGCTCCGCCGATGGTGCCGCGATGCCGCACCTGAGGGTCTCCGATCACCCCGGCCACGTGCGCCACCAGCGGCGCGTGCTCGGTCAGCACAGGATGGCGCATCAGGTCGTGGTAGCGGGTCGTCGCGCCGATCGCGACGGTGTCGCCGTCGAGCCGCACGTACGACAGCCCGGGCAGGCCGCCGATGTCCACGACGACGTCGGGCGCGGCCAGCCGCAGCTTCATCAGCGGCAGCAGCGAATGCCCTCCCGCCAGCAGGGCCGCCTCGTCACCGTGGTCGGCCAGCACGGAAAGCACATCGTCCACAGAGGACGCGCGGTGGTAGCGCAGCGTCGCCGGGATCACTTCTCGGCCTCCTGCCCCGAGGCGGCCATCACCGCGTTGACGATGTTGTGGTAGCCGGTGCAGCGGCACAGATTGCCTTCGAGGCCCTGGCGCACCTGCTCCCGCGTGGGTTCGGGATTCTCGTTCAGCAGCGAGGCCGCAGCCATGATCATGCCGGGGGTGCAGAACCCGCACTGGAGTCCGTGCTGTTCGGAGAAGGCCCGCTGCAACGGGTGCCTGCGGCCGTTCTCCCCTGGCAGCCCCTCCAGCGTCGTGACGCGGTGTCCGTCGGCCTGCGCCGCCAGCACCGTGCACGACTTCACCGACTCGCCGTCAAGCAACACCGTGCAGGCGCCGCAGGAGGTGGTGTCGCATCCGACGTTGGTGGCCGTGAGCCCGGCGACGTCGCGCACGAAGTGCACGAGCAGCATCCGGTCCTCGACCTCCTCGGTCACCGTCCGTCCGTTGATCTCGATCGTGACGCGCAACGCTGTCAGTCCGCCTTCCGTACTCGCGCCGGTGCTCCAGCCGCCGCCTGAATCGCCTCCCACACCCGCAGCGGTGTCGCAGGCATGTCCACGTGGGTCACGCCGAGATGCGACAGCGCGTCCACCACCGCGTTCTGCACCGCGGGCGTGGACCCGATGGTGGCCGACTCGCCGATGCCCTTGACACCGAGCGGGTTGCGGTCGGTGGGCGTGACCATGTCCACCAGCTCGAAGTCGGGCAGTTCGGCGGCCGTGGGGAACGAGTAGTCGGCGAAGGTCGCCGTGGTGGGGTTGCCGTCGGCGTCGTAGTGCATGACCTCCAGCAGCGCCTGCGCCGCGCCCTGCGCGAGCCCCCCGTGCCGCTGCCCTGTGAACGTGACGGGGTTGACCACCGGGCCCGCGTCGTCAACGGCGACGATGCGCCGCAACGTGACCTTGCCCGTGAGCGTGTCCACCTCCACCACGGCGAGGTGCGCACCGAACGGGAACGTGGGCGCCACGTCGTCGGTCCACACGTCGGCCGTCAGCTCACCGTCGGCGCGTTCGGCCAGCTGCGCCCAGCTCACACCCCCGGCCGAGGCCGCTCCCCGCACTCGCCATGTGCCCGACTCGGTGTCCAGTTCGAGATCCCCCGGCGCTGCTTCCAGTTCCTCGGCCACCAGCGTGCGGGCCTTTTCGATCACCTCGTCGGCCGCCTTGCGCATCGCGGATCCGCCGAACTGCAACGACCGCGACCCCATCGTGCCGACACCCTTGGGGATCTCGTCGGTGTCGCCGTGCCGCACGGTGATCTTCTCCATGGGCACGCCGAGCCGGTCGGACAGCAGCATCGCGAACGTCGTGTGGATGCCCTGGCCGTGCGGGGACACACCAGTGTAGGCCGTGACGGTGCCGTCCGGGTTGATCACCACGCGCCCGCTGTCCCCGCGCGCGTCGGCTCCGGTGATCTCGACGTAGGCCGACATCCCGATGCCCAGCGCGATCGGATCGCCCTCCGCCCTCCTGCGGGCCTGCTCCTCCCGCAGCCGCGCGTACCCCGCCGCGTCGAGGACCTTGTCGAGGGCGGCGGCGTAGTCACCGGTGTCGTAGGTGGCCCCGGTCTGCGTCGTGTGAGGGAACGCGTCCGGTGGGATGGCGTTCTTCCTGCGCACGTCGGCCGGGTCGGCGCCGATCTCGGCGGCGAACAGGTCGATCGCCCGCTCCACCGCCGCGGTCGCCTCCGGCCGTCCCGCACCCCGGTATGCGGCGATGGGCGTGGTGTTGGTGACCACGGCCCTGCTGCGCGTCTCCACGCGCGGGAACGCGTACACGCCTGCCGCCATCAGCTCGGTCAGCGTCGGAAGATACAGCGTGCGCGGGTAGGCTCCCGCGTCCTGCACGACGTCGAGGCGGAACGCCAGCACGGTGCCGTCGCGGCGACCCCCGATGGTGATCGTGTTGCGTTGCGCCCTGCCGTGCGTCATCGCCGTCAGGTTCTCGCTGCGGCTCTCCACCCAGCGCACCGGCCGTCCCGCACGCCGCGCCGCCCACGCCAGGAGCACCGCCTCGGGGTCAGCGCCGATCTTCGCGCCGAACCCGCCTCCGACGTCCGGCGTGACGACCCTGACCTGCGCCGTATCGAGGCCGAGACTCTTCGCGAGCGCCGAGCGCGCGAAATGGGCGTTCTGGGTGGACAGCCACATGGTCACGCGACCGTCGGCTCCCCACACGCACGCCGCGCCTCTGCCTTCCAGGGGGGCGGGAGCGACGCGCTGGTTGACGATGGTGCGGGTGACGACCACGTCGCAGTCGGCGAAGGTGTCGTCGTGGAACTCGCCGCCGTGGGTCTGGGCCACGTTGCCGTCGAGCCCGGGATGCAGCACGACCTCGCCGGTCAGTGCCGCCTCGACGTCCGCGACGACGTCGAGCGGTTCGTAGTCCACATCGACGAGTTCGGCCGCGTCGGCGAGCTGGTAGGCCCGCTCGGCGAGCACCAGCGCCACCGGCTCACCGACGTAGCGGACGACCCCGTCGGCGAGCCACGGCTGCGGCACGGGACCGGCCTTGCCCGGCGCGAGGTCGAGGTCGGCGGCGGTGTAGACGGCGACGACCCCCGGCGCCGACTCGGCCTCCGAGGTGTCGATCGACGTGATCGTCGCGTGTGCGATGGGGCTGCGCACGAACATGGCGTGGAGTGCGCCGGTGAGCGCCTCCTCGCGAAGGTCGTCGATGTAGGTGCCACCCGTCGTGATGAGTGCGTCGTCCTCGACGCGGACCACCCTGGTACCGACGATGCTCACAGAAAGCCTCCCACTACGACTCCGCGACGATCATGCCGAAAGTGCTGGGGATGTGCCAGGGCCACCACACCCCCACCGGCGTGTCCGCACTTCCCGCACGCGTGTCCGCACCTTGTGCACAAGCCTTTGCACTTCTCGCACGCGTGCCTGCACTTCGGCGTCCCCTGGGTGCCAACACCCGCGCGCAAGGTGCCAACACCCGTGCGCAACCTGCGGACACGCCCGCAGGGTTTCAGGAGAAGGCGGCTTCGGCGAAACGCTGGTGCAGGCGGGCCGCGGTGGCTCTCTGGCTCTCGGCACGGGTGAGCAGATCGTCCAGCTCGGTGAGGTCGAGCCTGCCGTCGCGCTGGGCTCGCACGCGCAGGCTTCGCCACAACCCCTCCTTGGCGGTGGCCTGCATCGCGAGCGCTTCCAGTTCGAGCACGGGACTCGACGGCGACGACGCCACCAGCTTCCCGTTGAACTTCACCCTGCCGAGCTTCTCCGCGGCCCACGCCGCTGTGGCTTTGTAGGCGCGGACGGGGACCTCGAGGTCGGCCATGATCCTGCGCAGAGTCCGCAAGTCCTCCGCCAGCTCGTCGGACAGCGCGGTCAGCTCGGTGGCGTGAGCCGAAGTGCGCTGCTGGGAGGCCAGCCGCCGGGCCAGCTCCACGCCGCCGACGGTGATGGCGTGGTGGTCGTTGAGGTAGGTCGCCAGGACGAGATCGACGGTGCCGGTGCCGAGCATGGCCGCCGGATACCCGCTACGGCGGCTCCGACACCGCCCCGCGCCCCGAAGGGTGGCCGACCCGGGTCGGCGACACCGCCCCGGCGAGTGCCCGGCCCGATCCCACGTTGACCCTGTCGCGCGCCCCCGGTGCGTCAGTCCGCGTACAACGCCGCGTGCAGCGTGCGCATCAGCCTGCCGTAGCCTGCCCCGGCGAGGTGGCCCGCTCTCGCGAGCGCGGCCTTCGCCGCGTTGGCTCCAGGCCCGCCGTGCACGGCACCTCCGGGGTGCGCCGACGCGCCCGCGAGGTAGAGCCGGTCGATGGGCGTGTCCGACCGGCCGAGCCCCGGCACCGGCCGGAACACCAGTTGCTGGTGCAGTGCCGCCGTCCCGGCGTTGATGGCGCCGCCGACCAGGCTCGGTTCCGCGCGGTGCAGGTCGGCCGGACCCATCACGTGCCGCCGCCGGATGCGCGAGGTGAAGCCGGGGGCGTGCCGCTCGACGACGCTCTCCACGCGGTCGGCGAACCGGCGCAGCCGGTCGGCGTCCCACTCCAGTCGCTGCGGCACGTGCGTGTACGCCCAGGCGACCTCCGTGCCCTCCGGTGATCGCGTCGGGTCGCTGGTGGTCATCTGGCCCAGCACGAGCATGGGCTCGGCAGGCACGCGCCCCGAGGTGAGTTCGGCGCTGTAGCGGGCGAGTCCGTCGAGGTCGTTGTCGAGGTGCACCGTTCCGGCCCCGCTCGCGTCCGGATTGCTCCACGGGATCGGCCCCGACAGCGCCCAGTCCACCTTGACGGTCGCGTCGTCCCACTGAAACCGGTCCACATCGGACAGAAGTCGGGCCGGAAGGTGTTCCTCACCGACGAGATCGCGATACAGCGACGGCGCAGGCACATCGGCGAGCACCGCCCTTCGCGCCCTCACGAGGGTGCCGTGCGCGTCCCGCACGCCGAGCGCGCGCCCGCCGGCCACGAGGACGCGGGTGACAGGGCGCGAGCACGCGATCCGGCCCCCTCGCGTGCGAAGGCGGGTGGCCAGCGCCTCGGCCAGATTTCCCGCCCCGCCTTCCGGGACAGGGAAACCGACGTCCTGGCCGAGCATGCTGAGCAGCCACCCGAACACGGAGCTGCCTGCCGCGCCGGGGCCGAGGTCGCTGTGCAGCGCGTTGCCCGCGAGCAGCAGCCTGGCGCCGTCGCCGTGGTAGGTCTCCGTGCCGAGAGTGCGCACCGGGGTGGACAGCATCCGCACGAACCTCAGGCCGTCGGCGACGCCGAGCGTGCGCGCCAGCCGCGTCGCCGCGCGCACCGGGGGGAACGGCGTGAACAGCACGTCGAGGAACGGTTGCTTGATCCGCAGCCACTCGTCGAACTGTCGTCTCCACGCGTCGCCGTCGCGGGCGTCGAAAGCGGACAGCGACGCCGAGGTGGCGTCCGGATCGCGGGAGAGAACCGCGGCCCTGTCGTCGGGCAGCACGTGGGCGAGCACGGAGGGCGCGTGCCGCCACCGCAGCCCGTACTGTTCGAGGTCCAGTCCACGCATGATCGGCGAGGCTGCCGTCATCGGGTAGAACGCGCTGAACACGTCGTGCCGGAACCCGGGTTCGGTCAGCTCGGCGGTGCGGATCGCGCCCCCGACATGTGGCGTGGCCTCCAGAACGAGGACGTCCCAGCCCGCATCCGCCAGCAGATTCGCGGCCACCAGTCCGTTCTGTCCCGCGCCGACGACGACGGCGTCCACGGTGTCGTCCGCACCGCCGTTCGACACCGGTGCCTTCGTGCGTGCCACGGCCCTTGACGTACCCACTGGGTGCGACGCTACACGCGCGGGCCTGCCGCCCGCGTTTCACCGTGGCGGTGACCGGAAATCTCCACGGGTGTGACAGTCGGCCGCAGAATCGTCGTGACCGGTGCGACCGGCAACGTCGGGACGGCGTTGTTGCGGCGTCTGGCTCTCAGCGGCGACCGGGAGGTGGTCGGCATCGCCCGGCGCGTTCCCCCTCGGGGAAGCGAGCCGTACCGGCACGCCGACTGGGTGGCGTGCGATCTCGGTGGTCCCGGCGGGTCACGGCGGCTGGCCGAAATCGTCGAGGGCGCCGACGCGGTGGTGCATCTCGCGTGGGCGATCCATCCCCGCCGGGACGATCCGCCGATGTGGCGCACCAACGTCGCAGGCACCCGCCGCCTGCTGCGCGCGATCACCACGACCGGGGTCCGCAGGCTCGTGGTCGGCTCGTCCGTGGCCGCCTACTCCCCCGCGCCGCGCTGGTCCAGGGTGAGTGAGGGCTGGGAGCGGGGCGGTATCGACGGCAGTGCCTACAGCCGGGGCAAGGTGTGGCTGGAACACCATCTCGACGAGTTCACCCGGCAGCATCCCGGCATCGCCGTGACCCGGCTCCGGCCGTGCGCGATCCTGCAACGCGACGCGGCGGGCGAGTTCGCGGCCTGGCTGTTCGGCAGACCGGTCCCTGGCCGCTGGGTCGGCGCGCGATGGCTTCCCCTGCCGTTGTGGCCGCACCTGCGCGCGCAGGTCGTTCACGCCGACGACGTCGCCGCGGCGACGGTGGCCGCCCTCGACAGGGGCGTGGAGGGCGCGTTCAACCTCGCGGCCGAACCCGTGCTGAGCGCAGGGGACCTCGCCTCCGCCCTCGGTGGTCACCGCGTTCCCGTGCCGAGGAGCGTGCTGACGGCGGCCTCGGGGCTCGCGTGGCGAGCGGGCGTTCATCCGCTGCATCCGGGGTGGCTGGAGCTGGCGGACAAGGCCGCGCTCGTCGATACGACGCGGGCGAGGACGGACCTGGGGTGGACTCCTGTGCACGGCGCGGTGGAGACGGTAACCGCGCTGGTGTCGGGTCTGCGCGACCGCGCGGGAACGGCGAGCGCGGCCCTCGCGCCCGAGCCGGCGACGCCGCTGTGGCGGCGGTGGGCACACGGGCGGTGGGGCACGCCGAGCCACCAGTCGCAGCACTGACAAGGGGGCGGTTGTCCGGTCACGCTCCTTGCCGGGGGCCGCGGTTCACGACGATGTCCGCCAGCCTCGCGAGCGCCTCCGCGTTGCGTGGCTTGAGGACGAGCGCTTGAACGGACGTGGGGAGGTGGCTCGCGGGGCCGCTGACCGCTTCCTCCGCCATCGTCACCCTCGTGCCGTGCTCGCCCTCGGAGGTCAGCGTGATGCGGACTCGGGCGCGGCCGAGCACCCACAGCCGCGCGGCGAGCTCGATCATCCGGCCTGGCGCGACGGCCGTCACCGTGGACACGTCGGGTACCTGTAGCGGCCACAGCCCCGCCTTGTGGTGGATGCGGCTGCCTTCGGCAGGCCAGGACGCGTCCACGTTGCGGATGTGCGCGTTGCCGACCACCCACCCCGCATAGGACCACCCGTCGGCGAGGACCGCGTACACGCGCTCCGGCCGAGCCGGCATCACCCGGCTGACCTCGATCATCCCGTTCACCTCCCCGTGCGCAGTACCCGCACGGAGGCATGTTGACTCCTGCCGTCCCCCTCGCGTCCTGCGACGGCACCGAATCCGGTCTGGACCACTCCTCCGGGCGTCCGCACCCGGCCTTGCGGTCCCCGGCGGTGACGATGGCCGGGAGTGATCCGCGCTGCACCCGGTTCACCATCGTGGCCCCTGGCCGTAGAGTGTGGCTCCCAATCCGGCGCCGAAGGGAGATCATGAGCAACCGACGTGGTGCGCTCGCGGCACTCGCCGATGTCGTCGGCCGCTGGTTCGCGGTCCTCGTGGTGCTCGGCGGAGTGGCTGGTCTGGCGCTGCCCGAACAGACGGCGCAGCTCGCCGGCCTCGTGCCGCTGCTGCTTGGCGTGATCATGTTCGGGATGGGCCTGACTCTGCGGGTCCGTGATTTCGCGTTGGTGCTGCGCCGCCCGTGGGCCGTCCTGCTCGGGTTGTGCGCGCAGTTCGTCGTGATGCCGTTGTCGGCGCTGGCCGTGAGCTGGCTGTTCGGCCTCACGGGCCTGCTGCTGGCCGGGATGGTGCTGGTCGGCGCCGCACCAGGAGGCACGGCGTCGAACGTCATCGTCTACCTCGCCCGCGGCGATGTCGCCCTCTCGGTGACGTTGACGTCCGTCGCCACGCTGCTGGCGCCGGTGCTGACGCCGTTGTGGGTGCTGTGGCTGGCCGGGTCGGACCTGCCGGTGGGCTTCGCCGATCTCTTCGGCTCGATCGTGCAGATCGTGCTCGTTCCCGTGCTGGGAGGCGTACTCGTGCGAGCGGTCGCGGGCCGCCTCGTCGAGCGGCTGATGCCGTACCTGCCTCTGGTGTCGGTCACCGGCATCGTCGTCGTGGTCGCCGGGGTGGTGGGAGCCAATGCCGATGTGGTGTCCACCAGTGGGTTGCTGCTCGCCTGTGCGGTCGTCGTCCACAACGGGCTGGGGTTGGGTCTCGGCTACCTCGCGGCGAGGGTCGCGCGGCTCGACGAGAGCGCCTGCCGCGCGGTGAGCGTGGAGGTCGGCATGCAGAACTCCGGACTGGCCGCGAGCCTCGCCACCGCTCATTTCGCGCCGCTCGCCGCGCTCCCGGCAGCGCTGTTCTCGGTCTGGCACAACGTGTCCGGCTCGGCGCTCGCCACCTACTGGGCGAGGCGTCCCGCGCGGGACCGGCGGCAGCCGTCCCCCTCCTCCTGAGGCGGCGGGCTCACGGCTCTTCAGTCGTCGTCGAAGTCGAAGGGGAAGAACTCGAACCGCAGGATCTCGTGCCGCGTGATCGCTCTCAGCACCCCCGCGGCATCACGCCTCCGCAGTTGATCCAGCGCGCGGGCGAGCTCCTCCGCCGCACGTGCCGGGTAGCCGTCGGTTTGCGCCAGGGTGCGATGCAACTGGGAGATCTCCCACCCTTCTCCCGAGCCACTGCCCGCCGGTACCGCGAGCGTGATGTCGAGCAGCCAGCGTGACGGCTTACCCGTCAGCGCCGGTGTCTGGTGTGCCTCGATGCCCGCGATGTGATCGGCCCTCACCAGCCCGTCGGTGAGTGTGGCGATCCAGATGTTCTCCAGCCCCATGCCCTGGTGCGTACCCGGAGTGCGAGCGACGTATGCGTGCCGTGAACAACAGAGAACAACACTAAGCCAAGCCGTATAGGACGTTATAC
Source organism: Saccharomonospora xinjiangensis XJ-54 (assembly GCF_000258175.1). Lineage (NCBI taxonomy): Bacteria > Bacillati > Actinomycetota > Actinomycetes > Pseudonocardiales > Pseudonocardiaceae > Saccharomonospora > Saccharomonospora xinjiangensis. The sequence goes on from NZ_JH636049.1 coordinate 4,692,674, forward strand.
ATGCTTAATCCGATCCGGTGGTTGGCTTTCCGTCACCGCCACCGCCAACGGCATCACTGGAGTGGCCCAGCCTGGAATGGAAGCTCATCACACCCCGGCCCGATTGGGCGCCCCGGAAACGGGTACCAGCCGGGATGATGCTTCCTCGACTGCTCCGTGCCTCCGAATCCGTGCACCGCATCGACGGTGTCGCCGAGACCATCGCCCAGCGTGCGCGCCGCCTGCTGCGGAACAACACCGCCGACCGGCTACTGCGAGGCTCCTGGATCGGCCATCCTGCCCACCCGCTCGTGGTCACCGTGCCCATCGGCGCATGGGTCTGCTCCGCGGCCTTCGACGCGCTCGGCGACCGCGAAACCGCACGAAAACTCATCGCCATCGGCTCGCTCACCGCACCGGCCGCCGCCGTCACCGGACTGGCGGAGTTCGCCCGCCTGTCCACCGTGCAACGCCGCGTCGGCGCGCTGCATTTGGCGGCCAACGTGGTGGCACAAACGTGTTACCTTACTTCGCACCGCTGCCGGAGGAGAGGCTCTCACGGAACCGGAACACTGTGGAGCCTGCTCGGCCTGGCCGCGGTCGCGGCGGGCGGCGCGCTCGGCGGCCATCTCTCCTACGCCCTCGGCGCCGGCGTGTACGAGTGGCAGGAAGGCCCCGAGCACTGACCCCGCGGTCGTGATCTCGAACGACCACGCCGAGGAGGTCCTGGCATGACCGTCACCCTCGTCCACGGAACGTCGTTCTGCGTGTGCGACGACGACGGCGACTTCAGCGGTTCGCGCGCCGAAGGCGCCTTCTACCAGGACACTCGCATCCTCTCCGGCTGGCAGTTGCGGATCGACGGCAGGCCCGTCGAACCGATCACCGTGCAGACGCCGGAACCGTTCCATGCGAGGTTCGTCGGCCGCGCGCACTCCGGCGAGGGCGAGGGCGAGAGTTCCCTTCTCGTGCGCAGAGAACGCTACATCGGCGGAGGCATGCGCGAGGACCTCATCCTCCGCAACTACGGCCGCACCAAGGTCACCTGCACAGTCAGCCTGCGGGTGACCGCCGACTTCGCCGACGTGTTCGAGGTCAAAGCAGGCCGCATCCAGGAGAAGGGCCACCACGCGGTGGAGGTCACCGGCACTGGCCTGCACCTGACCCGCTATCTCGACTCCACCAGCAGGGGCGTGCGCATCACGGGACAGACCCTCGACGACACCGTCGCCGAGTACTCGCGCGACCGCGTGAGCTTCCGCGTCGTCGTCGCGGGAGGCGAGGAGTGGTACGCCTCCGTGGGAGCCCTTCCCGTCATCGACGGCACCCCGATCATCCCGCTGTTTCCCCGTGAACATCCCGTCGAACATTCGCGGCCTGCCGTGCTCGCCCGCCGCTGGCGCGAGGAAAGCCCCGTGCTGCGCTACTCCGACAACCGATCACTCGCGCACACCCTGCAACGCAGCAGGGAAGACCTCGGCGCACTGCGCATGTTCGACCCCGACCGGCCCGACGACGTCGCCATCGCAGCCGGAGCGCCGTGGTTCATGGCGCTCTTCGGCAGAGACTCGCTGCTCGCCTCCCTCATGTCGCTGGCGATCGACCCCACACTCGCGCTCGGCACCGTGCAGACCCTCGCGCACCACCAGGGCACCAAGGTGGACCCGGACAGCGAGGAGGAGCCGGGCCGCATCCTGCACGAGGTGCGTTTCGGTGCGGACGTCTCACTCGCCCTCGGCGGCAGCCACATCTACTTCGGCACCGTGGACGCCACACCGCTGTTTGTGATGCTGCTCGGCGAACTCAGCCGCTGGGGCATCGGAAGGGACCACGTCGAGGCACTGCTCGGGCACGCCGACCGCGCGCTCGACTGGATCGACCGCTACGGCGACCGCGACGGCGACGGCTTCGTCGAGTACCACCGCGCCACCGAACGCGGTCTGATCAACCAGGGCTGGAAGGACTCCTGGGACGGCGTGAACTTCGCCGACGGCACCATCGCCCGCTCCCCGATCGCGCTGTGCGAGGTGCAGGGTTACGTCTACGCGGCGTTCGTGGCAAGGGCTGAGCTGGCCGAGAACTTCGGCGACCGCGAAGGAAGCCGGTACTGGCGCGACCGCGCAGGCGCGCTGAGAAAACGATTCAACGAACGATTCTGGCTCGCAGAACTCGGTCGTTACGCGCTCGGTCTCGACGGCGACAAACGCCCCATCGACTCCGTAGCGTCGAATATCGGTCACTGTCTGTGGACGGGAATTGTGGACGAGTCCCGCGCCGAGTCGGTCGCGAATTCACTTCTATCCACCCCGATGTTCAGCGGATGGGGAATTCGCACGCTCTCCTCCGAGATGGGTGCCTACAACCCGATGAGCTACCACAACGGTTCCGTGTGGCCGCACGACAACGCGCTCATCGCCGCGGGACTCATGCGTTACGGCTTCGTCGAGCACGCCCAGCGGGTCGCCGTCGCCGTCTTCGACGCGGCGCGGGCGTTCGACGGAAGACTTCCCGAACTGATGTGCGGCTTCGACAGGTCCGAGTACGACACCCCCGTGCCCTACCCCACGTCGTGCTCACCGCAGGCGTGGGCATCGGCCGCTCCGGTGCACCTCCTGCGCACCCTGCTGCGGTTCCAGCCCTCACTTCCCCACCGCAGGCTCCGGGTTTCCCCCGCACTTCCGGAATCATTCGGAGCGTTACTGATCGATGACGTTCCGCTCGGAGGAAGCCGCATTTCCATCGAAGCGCGGGGAACCGAAGTCAGAGTCGGACATCTGCCTTCGGGGATCGAATTGGTTCATTAGGTCGAAGGACATCCGAGACCGAACCGTTTACCCCATCGCCCCACGGGAATTGGGGCCAACATGAGTCAACCGAGAATCGCCATGATCGCTCCCCCGTGGTTCGAACTTCCGCCCACCGCCTACGGTGGCATCGAGGCCATGGCCAGCGATCTCATCGAACAACTCACCCTCCGAGGACTCGACATCACACTCGTCGGCGTCGGCCGCAACGGAACTCCGGCCGACTTCGTGCCCACGTACGACACGCCGAACGAGAACCGGCTCGGCCAGGTGCTGCCCGAGGTGACCCACGCCGCGGCTCTCACCGAGATCATCGAGAAGATCGACCCGGACGTCGTCCACGACCACAGCCTCGCAGGCCCGCTCATGGCGCGCGGCAGGACCGTGCCGACCGTCCTCACCGCGCACGGACCCGTGAACGGGGAGATGGGCCAGTACTACCGAGGTCTCGGCGACAGCGTGCAACTCGTCGCCGTGTCCGACGCGCAGCGGCGGCTCTCCCCCGACCTCAACTGGGTCGGCACCGTCCACAATGCTGTGCGCGTCGAACGGTTCCCGTTCAGTGAGGACAAGGACGACTACGCGCTCTTCCTCGGCAGAGCCTGCCGCGAGAAGGGAATCCCGCAGGCCATCGCCGCGGCGAGGAGGGCGGGAATCCACCTCAAGATCGCCGCGAAATGCCGTGAACCCGAGGAGAAGGCGTACTTCGACCGCGAGATCGTGCCACTGCTCGGCGACGGCGTCGAATGGCTCGGCGAAGCCGACCGCGCCCGCAAGGTGGAACTGCTCCGCTCCGCCCGCTGCCTCGTCTTCCCCGTCTGCTGGGAGGAACCCTTCGGCATCGTCATGGTCGAGGCCATGGCCTGCGGCACGCCGGTCGTCGGATTCCGCAGAGGCTCGGTTCCCGAGGTCGTCACCCACGGCCGCACCGGCTACGTGTGCGACGACGTCGAGAGCCTGGCGACCGCCATCGGGCGAGTCGGCGAACTCTCACCTCACGACTGCCGCAGAGAGGCCGAACTCCGCTTCGACGTTGACATGATGGCCGACCGCTACGCCCGGATCTACCGGTCCGTGCTCTGAGGGTCCACCCCCACCCCCCTGGCCACACCCGCCACCGGGTACCGCAGCCACGTGCCCATCAGGCCTTGCTGCTCGGCACCCGGCCGGGAGTAGTCGCAGACCCCGTCGGGAAAGGTTTCCAGCAGTCGTTGCCACTGCTCGCCGGTGAAGGCGACGGCGTAGTCGGCAGGGTCCACTGCCTTGAGGTCGCACTTGATGACGTCGGCCGCCACGTTCTCCCCCGCGACCTCACGGGGGAAGGAGGCCGAGGGATACCACTGCTCACACTCGCTGGCCGGATCACGGTCCAGTGGCTGCGCCACGAAGACCGGCTCCGTATCGCGGGAGAGGCAGCCCTCCCGCAACGTCGCGGGTTTCGCCTCGGCGATCTCGTCGATGTCGAAAGGAGCCTCGCCTGATCTGTCCAACGTGGTCAACCAGCTATCCATGCCCTCGATGGCACTGCGCAGCAACGGACTTCGGGTGCTGAACCCGCCGTAGCGGTTGTCCTCGAGCAGGCTGACGTGATTGGCGGCCGAACCGTTGGCCGCACGGAGCCGCTCCCGCATCGAGAAGGTGTGGTAGCGCACGTGGATGTCGCCGTTGGGGCGGTCGTCGGTGTAGGCGCGGTAGTCGATGATCGGGATGCTGCCGAGTCCGCCGCCGCCGCTCGTGAGCCGACCTGTCCGGTAGGCGATCCTGATCGCGTCGCGGTCGCCGTGCGTGCGCCGGGGCACGAGGTTGGCGTCGTTGTCGAAGCCACCGACGGTGCCGTTGAGGTCGAGGAACTGCTCGGGCGTGATGGTGCCGTCGTTGAGTGCCGCGAGACCGTACTGGATGCCGACGTTGTCGAGCGGCCTTCGCGCGAACCCGGTTTCCGGATCGCGGCCGTACACGTTGACCGCGTGGTCGTACACGCCGCAGCGCACGCCGCCGGGATTGGTCTCCGGGTGGTACCGCTGGTCGGCGGGCACCATGTCGCAGAACGCCGTCGGCGAGATCCGTCGCGCGCCCGCCGCCACGTTCGGAGCCGTTTCGTAGCGCAGGAATCCCGTGACCGCGCGCTTCTGTTCCGGCGACCAGTCGAGGCCCGTTCCGGTGAAGTACTCGTGCAGCAGCCAGGCGTCGGTGATGAAGTTGACCGTGCCGAAGCCCACCTCGGGGAACGAGCAGCCCACGATGATGCCGTCGAAGATCCCGGGGTAGTTGTCGGCGATCTGATGCGCCTGGTAAGCGCCTCCCGAACAGCCGAATCCGATGGTGTGCTCAATCGGGCCGTGCCGCTCGACGAAGCGTTCCTTCACCATCATCGCCGTTTCCGCCGCCGTGACGTCGGCGCAGTTGGCGCCGTAGACGTTCAGCGACGACGACATGACGCCGTATCCCCTGCCGAGCATGAAGTCGTCGGTCACCCCGCCGGTGCTGTTGCCCTGCCGGTACCAGCCGTTCACGCAACCCCCGCCGAGGGTGTAGATCACCCGGCCGTTCCACGCCGATGGCCGGGAGGCGGGGCCCGGTTCCGGTTCGATGAGCGGATCGTGCAGCACCGTCATCTGGTAGATGCCCCGGTTGAGCGTGCCGGTCTCCATCCTCACCACGTAGGGAACGCGGTCGCCGACGGACGTCGTGGTGGTGGCGAGGTCGTCGGGGTAGGTGGTGGCATCGGGAGGCCACGGCGCGAAAACCCCGCCCGTGGTGCGGTAGAAATGGTCCACCCGTGTCTCGATCGAACAGTTCTCGTCGATCGGCTCGCCGAGCGTGCCGCCGATGACCGGAAGGCGGAAACGCGTCGTCTCGCAGGCGAACGGCTGCTGGTGCGGGCCGGAGAAGACCGGCCCTTCCCCCGGGTGGTTGACGACGGTCAGTTCGCTACGAGGCCGCCCTCGCCCCGGCACGGACGCCACCACCTCGTTGGAGCCCTCGCGCAGGCCGGTCACCCGGCCCATCAGCGTGCGGTCCCGACTGTCCACTGTGAATAGATCGGTGATGTCAGAGCCATCCAGCCGCACGGTGACGGCCCGCAACGGCAACCCCTCCGCCACCGTGACCTGGAGCAGCGCGTCGCCCGCTGTCACCATGTCAGCCCTGCCCGACAGCACCCGCAACGACAGCGCATCGCCGTCGTCGGCCCGGCTCTCGGCAGGCGAGAGCGCGACGACCAGCGTGGACAGCAGCGACACCACCGCCACGGAGGCGGCACTCCACCGTGTCGAATCACGTCTCATGCGGACCTCCCCTATCGGTGGCGACCCTGTACTGTAACCGACCGATTTCAGTCGGTAATGAGCCTTTCGGGCGCACCGGATTACCGCCGACCGGCCCCCCACGCCGTGCAGGAAGTGCCGACATGCGTGCAGGAGGTGCGGACACGGGTACGGGAAGTGCGGACACGGTCGGCCTGGTTCACCCTCGGCGGGGGTGTCGGCTGCGGCTGTGGTGGGAGGCGCCGAGCATGAGGGCATGGCACCACCATTGCCACCATCGTCACCGCCACCATTGCCACCATCGCCACCGGCACCGCTGTCGCCGATGCTCGCCGTGTCCGGTGACGTGCCGGAAGGCGAGGACTGGGCCTACGAGTGGAAGTGGGACGGTGTCCGCGCGATCGTGGGCGTCGGAGGCGGAAAGGTGCGCATCCACTCCCGCAACCTCCGCGAGATCACCGCGACGTATCCCGAACTGCACGCCCTCACCAGCCTCACCCGCGCCAGCCTGCTGCTGGACGGGGAGATCGTGACGCTCGACGAACACGGCCGCCCCAGCTTCGGGCGCCTCCAGTCCCGCATGCACGTCCACGTGCCCTCGGCACGCCTGCTGCGGAAGGTACCCGTCCACTACTACGTATTCGACCTGCTCGTCATGGGCAGCGAGAACACGTGCGGCCTGCCCTATCGCGTGCGCAGGGAAAGGCTCACCGCGCTCGGCCTGACCGCCTCGCCCACCGTCCACACGCCGGAGCACTACACGCACGTCTCCGGCGCCGAACTGCTCGGTGTCGCCGCACAACACGGACTCGAAGGCGTGGTGGCCAAACGGCTCGACTCGATCTACCGGCCCGGTATGCGGTCGCGGAGCTGGGTGAAGACACCGCTGCGGGCCACGCAGGAAGTGGTTGTCGGCGGTTGGGTCTCCGGTGAGGGCCGCCGGTCGGGCACGCTGGGAGCGCTCCTGCTCGGCGCCTACACCGCCGACGGCTCGCTCTGCTACGTCGGGCACGTCGGCACGGGGTTCACCGAGGCCGCGCTGGCGGACCTGCTCGCCCGGCTCCGCCCGCTCGCCCGGCCCTCCAGCCCGTTCGCCACCCCCGTTCCCCGCGACAGGGCCCGCCACGCGCACTGGGTGGAACCCGCTCTGGTGGGCGAGGTCGAGCACCGGCAGTGGACCACCGACCGGAGGCTGCGGCACCCGTCGTGGCGGGGACTGCGCCCCGATCGCGACCCGCACGAGATCACGGTGCCCCCGCCCGCGTAGGTACCGTGCCGCATCGACCAGCAGCCGTTTCCTACCCGCCGCCGAACGCGATTCCACCGGCCCCCGCTCGTCCGGCACAACCGGCACGACCGGCGGTGGGAGCACGCGGTGCCTCACTCGCGGCGCTCGACCTCCGCCCTGCCCCGCGCCCGCCACAGGGCCTCACCGAGATCAAGCACACCCACCACGACGAGCACCACCCCGAGCGGCCCGCCTCGGAACCACAGGAACTCGTCCTCGCGGAAGAGCAGCGCGAGCACCGCCCCCGCGACGATGAGCACCACCCCGAGCGCCACCTTCGCCTTGGTCGCCATTCCCATTCCTTCTCATCCCTTTCCGAAGATCAATCGAAGAGTTCCAGCCGCTGTACCGCGTCACCCGTGAGGGAGAAGCCGACCACCAGCAGCACCCAGCCGAGAACCTGGTCACCACGCGATTCCAGGAAGCGCCGCAGCCGGTCGAGTGCGCGCTCGGCCCTGCCCCGCGCGCACCGGAGGGCGACGAGCGCACCGAGTCCCGGCACGATCATCAGCCCGGCGTAGCCTGCGAGGATGGCCGAGGCCGTCGCCGGAGCGACGCCCCCTGCCGACAGCAGCCCGATCGCCGCCAGGTACGGCAGCATCGAGGCGATCTCCACGACCCCGGCGCCGAGTGCCAGCCCCACCGCCTTCCGATCCGGCATGGCATCTCCTGTGACGCGGTTGCGCCACCGCGCCGGGCGCGACGCGGCCCCGGCTCGTCGGCGATCGAGGCGGAGACCGGCGAGAAACAGTGCCACACCAAGCGCCAGCTGCGCCCAGGTGACCGGCGTGCTCGACGCCAGCGCCGCGCCGACGGGTTCGAGGTGATCGAGGCCGAACACCAGCGCGAGCCCGACGAGCCAGTAGAACCCGGCGAGCGTCGCCAGGTACACGAGCACAGGGCGTACCGGCTCGCCGAGCCGCAGCATCAGCCACAACGGCACGGCGAGCGTTCCCACGCTGGTGCTGTCCACTACGGCGAGGCCGGCAAGTCCTGCCAGCATCCCCCAGGTCATCGGCCACTTCTTTTTCGCACGAAGATATTAAAACACAAGTGTGCTAGAAAGTCGGACATGCCCAAGGTCGTGGACCACGAACAGCGAAGACAGGAGCTGGCCCAGGCTCTGTGGCGGGTGGTGGACAGGGCAGGGTTCGAGGGGGCCACCGTTCGCGCCGTCGCCACGGAGGCCAACTGGTCGATGGGCGCGCTGCGGTACTACTTCGACTCCCAGCAACGGCTGCTGCACTTCGCCGTGGAAATCCTGATCGAGCGCATCGGCGACCGGCTCAGGGCGCATCTCGGCGCCGGGATCACCGGACCCGAACTCGCCCGCCGCCTGATGGAGGAGTTCCTGCCGCTCGACAGCGACCGCGGGGTCGAGGTCACCGTCTGGCTCGCGGCGCTGGAGCGGGCCCGCACCGACCCCCACCTCGCCGCGCTGCGCAGGCAGTCCTGGGAGGGAACCCGCCAGGTGTGCCGACTCGCGATCGTCGAGTTACGCGGAGCCGGGCGCCCGGACAACTCGGCGAAACCGCTGCGCCCCCGCGCGCTGGAGGACGCGGCCGCAGCGCTGCACGTCTACCTCGACGGCCTCACCCTGCACGCCAGCCGCTACCCCGAGCAGAACCCGCCGGGAGTCGTCCGTGAGGCACTGCACACCTACCTCGCCGCACTGGCAGGCTGACCCGCCTCCGTGACCCTCGACTGCCCATTCAGGATGGTGTCCGACGCCGTGCGCACGAATTCGCGCACCCGCGCCGTCGTGTTCGACTCCAGCCAGACGAAACCGCGTTCGATCGGCGGCGCGTCGTGGATCGGCACATACGCCAGGTCGGGGCGCGGGTAGTAGTGCTGGGTGTCCTCGCCGACCGGCAACACGCCGTGGCCCATCGCGACCAGCGACAGCATCTCGGAGAACGTGGCTCCCGCAGGCCCTGCGGGGACCGGTCTTCCCGACGGCGTCCGCTCCGGAGTCCGGTCGCGCTTGAACGCGGCGGAGGTCACGGCCGGGTACTGCACCACAGGGTGATCGCCCAGCACCTCCAGCGACACGGACTCGCGGCAGGCAAGGGGATGCCGCTGCGCCACGGCCAGCAGCCTGCGCTCGGTGAGCAGCGCCGGGCCCCTGGCCATGCCGTCGAACGGGTACGACGCCAGCAGCAGATCCACCGAGCCGTCGAGCAGGCTCGCCCTGCTGCCCGACAGTTGCACCTCCACCACCCGCACCGTGCAGTCGGGGTGACGGCGGGAGAACAGACCGGCGACCGCGCTCACCACCGGCGCTCCCCACTCCCCCAAGAACGCCACGGTCAGCTCACCCGACACTCCCCTTCCCGCGTCGGTGGCTCTCCGCAACGCCTCCTCGATGCCCGCGACCAGCGGCGCCAGGTCGTCGGCGAGACGTTCGCCGATCGCGGTCAGCCGGACTCTGCGGCTGGTGCGCTCGAACAGCGGCGCGCCGATACCGCGTTCCAGCTTCTTGACGACGTGGCTCACGCGGCCCGTTGTGACGTGCAGCCGCTCCGCCGTGCGGCCGAAGTGCAACTCCTCGGCGAGCGTCAGAAACGTCTCGATCTCGTGCCGCTCCAGCATGCCGCCTCACATCGTTGACTCCGGTTCAACGATCGTAGCCCGATCGCGGCTTGGTGGAGACGCCGCAAGAAGCCACTGTTGACAGGGCCGGACAACACCGAAAAGCCAGCAGACGAGGAACACCATGACAACCCTGACCACGACAAGCAGCCCGGCCACCACAGCGGGCTCTGTGGCCTCGCTGGCGCCGCCGCTACGGCGGGTCGCCGAACCACTGTGCTCACTCATCGACGAGGCGCTGCCCGAAGCGACGAGTGCGCTGTGGCACGGACACCCGACGTGGAGTCTCGGCGACAAGCCGGGCAGACGCCCCGTGTGCCTGGTCAAGGCACACTCGGCGACGGTCACGTTCGGACTGTGGCGGGGACGGCAGGTGACCGACGAGCCGGGGCGGCTGCGGGCCGGCGCCCGCATGATGGCGTCGGTGAAGCTCGCCGGCGTCTCCGAGATCGCCCGCGCGTTGTTCACCGACTGGCGGCGCCAGGCCTACTCACTGGAGGAGAAATGAGCACCAAGAGCATTGTCCGGGTGACCGGGTTCGACCACCTTGTCCTCACCGTGGCCGACGTGGAACGTTCCCTCGCCTTCTACACCGGTGTCCTCGGCCTCGAACCGGTGAGAGTGGACGAATGGCGGGCGGGACGAGCACCGTTCCCGTCGGTACGGATCGACCGAGGGACCATCCTCGACCTCGTCCACGGGCCGCGCGGTGAGGCCAACATGGATCACCTCTGCCTCGTCGTGGCCCCGCTCGACTGGCAGGAGGTCATCGACTCCGGGGTGTTCACCGTCGAGGAGGGACCGGTGCCGCGATTCGGGGCACGCGGCACCGGCCAGTCGATCTATGTGCGGGACCCTGACGGCAACTCGGTCGAGTTGCGGTACTACCCGCAGGACACCCAGGACACCTGAGCGTTCCCGCACGCGCGGTCAGGCCGGGATGACGACGGCCTGACCGCTGACGCGCACCCGCGGATCGGCCGGGTCCACCTCGACCCGCAGTTCGCTCGGCCGTCCCATGTCCTCGCCCTGGTGGACGAGGTAGGTCGTGGCGGCGGTGACGTACCCGAGCTGCCGAAGGTAGCCGCCGAACGCCGCGGCAGCCGCTCCGGTGGCGGCGTCCTCCACGACACCGCCCACGGGGAACGGGTTCCTGGCATGGAACTCGCCCGGCTCACCGGGGCAGAACAGGTGCACGGTGGTCCAGCCTTCGGCACGCATCAGATCACCGAGCGCGTCGAAGTCGTAGTCGAGGTCGGCCAGCCGCTCCCGCGAGGCCGCGGCCAGCACGAGGTGGTCGTTGCCGCCGAACGCCACGTGAGGCGGGAATCGCGGGTCGAGGTCGGCTCGTGACCAGCGCAGGGCGGCCAGCGCCGCGTCAACCACCGCGTCCCCGGCCTCACGGGACGACGTGGGCACGCTGGTGAGCGTGGCACGAGGGACGTCGCCGCCGCTCGCGGTGACGTCCACGGAGATCTCGCCCGCGTTGGTGGTGAAGTCGAGCCGTCCAGGGCCGAGCCTGCGTCCGAGTTCCACCGAGGTCGCCACGGTGGCGTGCCCGCAGAACGCCACCTCCGCCTTCGGGCTGAAGTACCGCAGCCTGAACCGCCGCCGCTGCGAGTCGCCGCCGGTGACGAACGCGGTTTCCGAGTATCCGACCTCGGCGGCCACCGCGAGCATGTCCGCGTCGGCCAGCCCCTCGGCCTCGCACACGACCCCTGCCGGGTTTCCCCCCGAGGGGTCGGTGGTGAACGCCGCGTAGCGCAGCACCTCCACGCCGGACGATGATGTCGCCGATGCCGCTGATGTCCCTGTCATCTCTTCCACCCCACCCCAGCCAGTCCCCGCGAGCGGGCAGGCTCACCGCTGTACGGGTCCTCCCCGCCGGGCCGCCATTCCGGCAGCCACACGAGACCGGGTTCCGCGAGTTCGAGACCGTCGAAGAAGGCGGCGATCTCCTCCCGTGACCGCGGCATCGCCGGGCTGTTGGTCTTCTTCGTGTACGACTCGGTCAGCTTCTTCGACACCTCGAGCGTCTCGGTGTCGGAAGGGTCCACATGGATGTGGGACAGCGCCAGCAGGCTGCCCTGCGGCAACCGGTCGCGGTAGTAGGCGAGCACGCGGCCCGGTTCGGTGGCCGGTGGCATGAAATGCAGCAGCGCCACGGCGAGCAGCGCGATCGGCTTGGTCTCGTCGATGACCCCGGTGTCGAGCACGCGCTCCCACAGCAGCGCGCCGTCGAAGAAGTCCGCATCGATGGCGCGGTGGCGGTCAGGGTCCGCGGTGCGTTCGAGGAGGATCTCCGCGTGTGCCTGTGCGATGGGCTCGTTGTCGATGTAGACCACGCTGCACTCGCCCGGCGCCGCCTCGTCGGCGACCTCGTGCACGTTGCCCTGCGTCGGCAGACCCGACCCGATGTCCACGAACTGCCGGATGCCGTGTTCCACGGCGTAGCGGACCGCGCGCCCGAGGAAGGCCCTGTTCGACACCGCGAAATCGCGGATGTCGGGAAGGAGGCGTAGCTGCTCCTCGGCGAACGCCTGGTCCACCGCGTAGTTGTGCACGCCACCGAGCAGGTAGTCGTACACCCGCCCCACCGACACCTTGTTCACCGACTCAGCGAGCCGGTCGGCATTGCTCGCCGACATCGGACCCACGCTCCCTCTGTCCCTCTGTCATGATTGTCCCTCTGTCATGATCATCCGTAGTAGGACCTCAGTGTGCCTGCTGTCATGGCGACGGCACACACCGAGTCACCCATCGCAACACAACCGCGAACAACCGAACCACGCCGACGCCCGTGTCCGCACTTCCTGCACTCGTGTCCGCACTTCTCGTCCGAGAACCAGCACTACAGCCCCACCGTATAGGACGTTATACGACCTGTGAGGTCGCCGAACGCCTCGGACGAGAACCGGCGAGCACCTGCTGCGGGCCTCAGACACCTCGTCTCGTCACCCCCGGTAGGCGCGAGTTCGCACGACGCTGCGGTAGATCTCCTCGAACCGCGCCAGCGTGCGCTGCTCGTCGTGGGCGAGGGCGATCGCCCTGCTGACGCCTCCCATGCGGCGCCGGAGGTCCGCCGAAGTCAGGATCGCGTCGAGTGCGGCGCCGAGCCCTGCCACGTCACCAGGCTCCACGAGGTACCCGTTGTCCCCCTGCGACACCAGGTGAGGCAGGGCCACAGCATTCGCCGCGACGACAGGGAGTCCGCACGCCAGCGCTTCCAGCGTCGCGATGCTCTGCAACTCGGCGACACCCGGGATCGCGAACACGTCCGCGGCCCGGTACACCATCGGGAGCCGCTCGCCGGGCACGAACCCGAGGAACCGCACCCGGTGGGCGACGCCCTCCCGCTCGCAGAGCCGTTCGAGATCCGCTCGCCGCGTTCCGGTGCCGGCCAGCACGAGCTGCGTGTCGGGACCGGTCACCGTCGGCAATGCTCTGATCAGCTCGTCGAGCCGTTTCTCCGCGTCGAGCCTGCCGACGTAGACCACCGTGGGCGCGTCAGGCAGCCCCAGCTCACCGCGGAATCCCGCCCTCGGGGTTTCGGGCGGGGAGAACCGTCGCGTGTCCACGCCACACGAGACGGCCTCTACTGGCAGGCCGAAGCCGTTCTCGGCGAGCAGGGCCGCCGCCGCGTTCGTCGGGGTGGTGACGTGATCGGCCCGGTCGTACACCCTGCGGAAATCCCGCCACGCCACGTCGGACACCGTCCGATGCAGGTGACGCGGGAGGTAGGGAAGCAGGTTGTCCGGCATGAAGTGGTTGGTCGCGACGACGGGCACGCCGTGCCGCCTCGCCGCCCGCACGGCGGCCCTGCCGATCGTGAAGTGGTCCTGCGTGTGCACCACATCCGGCGCCACCGCCGCGACGAGCCTGCGCAGTAGCGCCGGTACGCCGGGCGGCGGCACGAACCGCACACTCGGATGAATCAGCAGCCGCGCCGAACCGAGCCGGTGCAGCCACACTCCCGAGTCCCGCACGACCTTGCGCGGGCCCGTCTCCGACGCGCACACCACATGCACCTCGTGCCCGCGCCTTGCGAGCCCGGACGCGAGGCGGTGTGCGAAGAAGGAGCTTCCGCTGACGTCAGGAGGGTAGGTGTCGGTCGCCATCAACACGCGCATGATCACTGTGTCCCGGGGTTTGCAGGTAGGAGCGGGCGATCCCGGCGACACCGGCCACGATGCCGGTGGCCGACAGCGCCATCCAGGCCGCCGCCGCTGCCGTGCCGGGCGCGGGCTCGCCCAGGACGAGCACGCCGACCGTCGCGGCCGCGACCGGGTCCGCGATCTCCAGCATGGCGAAGGTCAGCGCGAAACGCCGCATACGGTACGCGTGCTGCTGGGCGAGTCCTCCCGTCGTGAGCAACACGACCACCAGAAGGGTGAGCCAGTCGGCGATCGCGGACGGATCGGTGAGCATGCGGTGTCCCACGACGCCCACCAACGCCGAGCCGACCCCGAACGTGGTCCCCGCGGCGAACGCCAACGCCGCCGACCGCACGCTGCGTGAGTCCGCAAGCCACGAGAGCCCCACCGCGGTCCCCGCCACGACGAGGGTGGCCGCGGTGAGCAGCACGGCGGCCTGCGTCGCGAGTCCCGCGCCCTTCGGACCCGGCGGCAGCGCGAACAGCAACCCCACCAGACCCACCACGATGGCGGCTCCCCCCACCAGCTGAGAACGACCGGGCCTGCGACGGTCGAGCACTGCCTTGACGATCAGCGCGAACAGCAGCCCGACGGTGCCCACCGGCTGGATGACGCTGACCGGCCCCTGACTGAGTGCCAGCACGTGCAGGCCGACTCCCAGTCCCGCGAACGCGGCGCCGAGCAGCCACCGGGGTTGCCGCACGAGCCGCAGCAGCCACCGCACGCCCCTCCCGCCGAGAAACCGCATGCCGACCACGACCCGCTCCTGCATCGCGGAGCCGATCGCGATGAACAACGCCCCGGCCACCGCGAGCGCCACAGCGACCGCGAGCACGCTACGACCGCCTTCCTTCGCGACCGGAACCGGTGGCGGGGGCTGCCCAGTCCCACCTCACGCCGCGCCCTCCTCCCACGGGCGGCCGGATACCCCTGACGTCGCGGACTCATACCGGGCGAAGCGCAGGAGAGGAGACCAACGTCCCCAGTGGAACGCCTCCGCGACACCTACCGTGGAGACGTGACCGCGACGTGGTTCACCGCGCTCAGCGACGTGATCGACCGTGCTCACCTCGCAGGAGGCGAGGACCTGGCGACGATCGTCGATGACGCCGTCGCGGGCCTTGGCATGGCCGCCCGGCCCTATCTCGTCGATCTTCCCCAGCGGCACCTGCGTTCCCTGGACGGTGGTGACCCCGTCCCGATCGGCTCGACCGTCGCGGGCCGCGCGTTCCGGCTCGTCGAGATCCTGCCCGTGAAAGACCGGCGCACCGGCCGTCCCGCGTTGTGGGTGCCGATGCTCGACGGCGCCCACCGTCTCGGGGTGCTCTACCTCGTGCTGCCGGAGGACGCCGACGCCGACGATCCTGGCCTGCACCAATGCTGCTGGGCACTCGGCGGCGCACTCGGTCAGACGGTGATGTCCAAGCTCGCGCAGAGCGACACCCTGAACCGGCTGCGCAGGCCGAGGCCGCTGTCGGCGTCCGCCGAGCTGCTGTGGCAGCTGTTGCCTCCGCAGACCTTCGCGACCCCGGACATGACGGTCAGCGCCGTGGTGGAATATTACGACGAGGCCGGTGGCGACGGCTTCGACTACGACTCCAGCGGAGGCGTCGGCTACGTCGCCGCCTTCGACGCCACCGGACACGACCTCCAAGCGGGTCTGGTGTGCTCGACGGCGCTGGCCGCGACCCGCCACGCGCGCCGCTTGGGCTGCGATCTCAGCGAGATCGCCACCCGCGCCGACGAAGTCGTCCGCGCCAACACATCACACAGCCGGTTCTCCACGGCCGTGCTCATGCAACTCGACTTCGCGACCGGTGTGCTGACCTACATCAACGCCGGGCATCCGCCGCCGGTGCTGCTGCGCAGCGGCCGCATGGCGAAGGAACTCGTCCACGGGCGGCGTCTTCCGCTGGGCCTTCAGCACCTCGACACCGGCAATCCCGCCCCACCGCCTGCCTCCGAACGCCTGCAACGCGGCGACCGCCTGCTGCTGTACACCGACGGGGTGACCGAGGCCAGGAACACGCGAGGTGAGCATTTCGGCCTCGCCCGCCTTGTGGACACCGTGGAGCGCCACAACGCCGCGGGGTTGCCCGCTCCGGAGACGTTACGCAGGGTCACCCATGCCGTGCTCGACCACCAGGAAGGCAGGCTCTCCGACGACGCGACACTGCTGTTGATGGAGTGGCCGACCCCGGCCCATCCCCGGCTGCTTCCCGCCGCTCAGGCCAGGGCCCCCCACTGACCGTCTCCCGCACCCTCACGTGTGGCCCCACTGACGGGACGGCGAGATGCCGGTCACGCGCGATCACGGTCGCACTCGTGTTTCCCTCCCTTGCCGGTGCGGTGCAGGATGGGCGCACTCGCGACCGTACGACGAAAGGCCCACGGTGACCGATGCGACCACGCCGGTGACACCGGTGACACCACTGCCCACCGCCGACCTCGTCGATGAGCACGGAGACCGGCTCTCGGTGTGCGACACCCAGTTCCGGCAGTTCGGAGGGCGCCGCTCCTTCTGCGGGCGCGTCCGCACGATCTCCTGCCACGAGGACAACGGCCTGGTGCGGGAGCTGCTGCGCACTCCGGGGGAAGGCTGCGTGCTGGTGGTGGACGGCGGGGGGTCGTTGCACACCGCGCTCACCGGCGACCTCATCGCCGCCTCCGCGGTCGAGAACGGCTGGTCGGGTCTCGTCATCAACGGCGCCGTGCGCGACAGCGCCGCGCTCGCCACGATGCCGATCGGCATCAAGGCACTCGGCACCAACCCGCGCAAGAGCGCGAAGGCGAGCCGGGGAGCGATCGACGTGCCCGTGGGGTTCGGCGGGGTCACGTTCGTGCCCGGTGACGTGCTCCACGCCGACGACGACGGAGTCGTGCTGCTGCCGCGCGACTGAACGTCCACCGCTCGCACGGCGAGGCCGGGTCCGGTGCAGCTTGGCTCGGTCCGAGCGGCGTCGCGCACCAGGGCCTGCGCCGGGTGACCGCATCCCAGGAGGCTGCCCGGCCCGGCCCGGCGCGGCCCGGTACAGGCCAGCACAGGCCACGCCACGCGCCGGGCAGGCTCGTGGCCGCACCGACGCCGTGGACTCCCGTGCGGGAAGTGCGGACACGCGTGCAGGAAGTGCGGACACGCGTGCAGGAAGTGCGGACACGCGTGCAGGAAGTGCGGACACGCCGGTGGGCCGGCCGGGTCAGGGTGTGGCGCGCCAGTGGTAGAACGGCGTGGCCATCGCGTCCGAGGGCGAGCGCCACGTCTCGGGGTCGAACGGGCGGATGTAGGCGTCGAGGGCGGCGCTGAGGTCACGGAACTCGCTGACATCGGGGTCGCTGCGTACCCGTTCGACCCTGGTGCCGACATCGCCGTCCGCCTCGATCAGGTGGAAGTACAAGCCGTGGAAACGGAACAGGGTGCGCGCGCGGACACCCACCCTCGCGGGAAGGGGGCCAGCGTCGGATTCGGCGAACAGCGCCGCGACCGCCTCGCTGTCGGCCTCGTCCATCCTCGCGACGATCAATGTGCGGTTCACACCTTCTCCTTGCCCTGCGCGAGGGGACCCGCGTGCGCCCTCGGGGTTGACATCGTGCGAGGAGCGGGGTTCACAACGTCTCCCTGCCCGGCGCGAGGGGACCCTGCAACGGTGGCATGGCGGCGGCCTCCGCCTCCAGCACCCGCTTGACGGCGTTCATCTGGACCGGTGTGTTGGCGTTGATCCGCTCGGTCATACCCTCGTCGTCGATCGGGGCGTCCGGTTTCATCGCGAAGTCCTGGGTCCATCGCATGAGCACACCGCCTTCGACCTCGTGGTAGGTCCAGCGAATCCGCATGTACTCGAACGGCCCTGTCTCGATCCGGCGCGCCACCACCGTGCGGGTCGCGGGATCGAGTTCCCTCTCCGACACCCACGACCAGACCCTGCCCTGTTCGTCGGGAACCATGGTCAGGCGGAAGCGGACGCGGTCGCCCGCGTCCTGAAGCACCTCGGCCTTCGCGTACTCCGTGAACAGGTTCGGCCAGTCCGCGACGTCGTTGGTTCTCGCCCACACGAGGTCCATCGGGGCGTTGACGATCACGTGGTTCTCCGTGTGTCCCGGCATGTCAGGCCGCCTTCCGCAGGGTGTCGTTGAGAATCGCGAGGAATTCCCGCACGGATCGCGCCTCCTGCGCCTCGGTGGGCAGGGCGACACCGCGTTCCCGCTCGACGGCCGTGATCACGCCGAGCAGTGCCAGCGAATCGAGCCCGAGTTCGTCGAACGTCGTCGCCGAGTCCACATCGGACTGATCGATGCGGAGCCCGCCGGTGGCTGACAGCAGCTCGCCGAGTTCCTCCGCCGTGATCTCCCTGTGGCTGTTCGCTCCACTCATGGTGTCCTCCTTCTCCCGGTCATTCCTTCCGAGTCCGTGGCCGATGCGAGTACGACTGCGGAGCTAAATCCGCCGAAGCCTCGCGCGAGCACCAGGACGTGCCGGAGCGGTCCGCTGCGGGGCGCGCCGGTGACCACGTCGGCAGGCACGGCGACCTCATTCGCGGTGAGTCCCGGTGTCGGCGGTACCACGCCGTCGCGCAGCGCCAGGGCCGCGGCGGCCACCGCGAACGCGCCTGCCGCCGAGTACGCGCGGCCGAGTCCCGCCGCCACCGCCGTCACCGGCACACGGTCGAACGAGGGGCCGAGAGCGAGCCGCAGCGCGGCGATCTCGGCCGCGTCGGCCTGCGGCACCGCCATCCCGTCGGCGAACACGGCGTCGATGCCGGTGGGCGGCACGCGGGCTTGTTGAAGCGCCAGCCGGATCGCGGCGGCCGTCGCCTCCGAGGTGTGCCGCCAGTAGTCGGTGTCTCCCACAGCCTGCTGTGGACCCGTGAACGTCGCCGCATGCCCTGCCACCGCCGCGAGTGCGCGGACCCCACGGGCTCGCGCGTGCCCGGCGTTCTCCAGCACCAGCACCGCGCCGCCCTCACCCGGCACGTAACCCGAGGCGTCGTGGGCGAACGGGCGGTACGCCTGAGGGTCGTCACGCTCGCTGAGCAGTCCCGAGCGCCACTGGCAGGTGAGCGCGTACGGGCTGATCGGCGCCTCGGTGCCGCCGCAGACCTGCACCCGGCACCCGCGCCGGACGGCGAGCCTGGCGTGCGCCACGGCATCCAGCCCGCCTGCCGACTCGCTGCTCACCACCGCGCACGGGCCCCGCATCGTGTTGGCGATCGAGATCTGCCCCGTCGAGGCCGCGTAGAACCATGCGATGGACTGGTAGGGGCCGACGTGGCGAGGGCCGCGAGCCCAGAGCGCCTCGATCTCCCGCTGCCCGAACGCGTTGCCGCCCGACCCGGCCGAGGTGGTCACCCCGACGTCGAAGCTGCCGAGGTCACCGGAGCCGTCCCAGCATTGTGGACCCAGCGCGGCGGAGGCCAGCGCCTGCCAGGTGGCCTCCAGCGCGAACTGCGTCCACAGATCCGTCTGCACCACGATCCGGGGGTCGAGGGAGCCCGCCGGGTCGAACCGCGTCACCTCGCCCGCGTACCGGACCGGGTAGCGGCCGGGGTCGAACCGGCTGATACGCCGCACACCGCACGCGCCTGCCAATGCCGACCGCCAGAAGTCCTCGGCGCTCGTTCCCGTCGGGGCCACCACGCCGAGCCCGGTGATCACCACGTCGCTCATCGGGCCCTCCTGCCTGCCGCGTCCAGCACGACAGCCGACTGGAAACCGCCGAACCCACTGCCCACGCTGAGCACCAGATCGACCTGCCGCTCGCGCGCCTCGCGCGGCACGTAGTCCAGATCGCACTCGGGGTCACGGTGCTCGTAGTTCGCCGTCGGTGGCACCACCCCGGTGTCGATCGCCAGCACACAGGCCACGAGTTCGAGGCTGCCGATCGCGCCGAGGGAATGCCCGATCATCGACTTGATGGAGCTCATCGGCGTCCGGTACGCGTGCTCGCCGAGACTGCGCTTCACCGCCGCCGTCTCGTGCCGGTCGTTCTGCTTCGTGCTCGACCCGTGCGCGTTGACGTAGCCGACCTCCCAGGGCTCTGCCTTCGCCGCCCGCAACGCCGCCGTGATCGCCCTCGCCAGCTCCGCACCCTCCGCCGTCAGCCCGGTCATGTGGTAGGCGTTGCCGAACGTCGCGAACCCGGCGACCTCGCAGTACACCCGCGCGCCCCGCCGCCGCGCCCTGCCCAGCTCCTCCAGCACGAGCACCGCCGCGCCCTCGCCGAGCACGAACCCGTCGCGCAGCGCGTCGAAGGGCCTGCTCGCCCGCGCGGGCTCGTCGTTGCGGGCGCTGGTCGCCTTGATGGCGTCGAAACACGCCACCGTGATCGGCGAGATCGGCGCGTCGGCGGCCCCCGCGATCACCACGTCCGCCGCGCCGTCCTCGACGGCCATCGCCCCGTAGCCGACCGCGTCGAGGCCCGACGTGCATCCGGTCGAGACGGTGCGCACGGGCCCTCGCGCACCGTGCGCGTCGGCTACCTCCGCCGCGAGCGTGCTGGGCACCAGCGCGTGGTACAGGAACGGATCGGCGCGCCCCGGATCGACGAGCCATTCGGCCCCGCCGCCGGAGACCTCGACGTATCCCCGTTCGAGCCGGATCGTCGAGCCCACAGCGGTTCCCATGCTCACCCCCACCCGCCACGGGTCAACGGCGTCGAGTTCGAGTCCGGAGTCGTCCACGGCCTCCCGCGCCGCCACGAGCCCGAACTGCACGTGCCGGTCGAGGCGGGCGACGTCGGCGGGGTCGAGTCCCTCGGCGAGCGGATCGAAGTCGCACTCGGCGGCGATCCGCGACCGGAAACCACTCGGGTCGAACAGCGTGATGCCCCTCGTCGCGGTGGTGCCGGCGGTGAGCAGGTCCCAGAACGCCCTCACTCCCGCGCCACCGGGGGCCACGACGCCCAGCCCTGTCACGGCGACCCTCCGGATCATGTGCCACCTCCGTCACGTCCTCCTGACGTGGTGGACGGCTCCGTGTCCACGTGCCCGAGTTCGGGCCGGGGAGCGAGCGGGCCGAGCTGGAACACCACGCGGGCTGGCACGGGCCCCTCGTTGCGGAGCCGGTGCCGGGTTCCTGGTGGGATCAGCAGCGCCGAGCAGCACTCCAGATTCCACGGCTCACCGTCGAGATCGACGGTCAGCTCGCCGTCGGCCACGTACAGGAATTCCTCCGAGTACGGGTGATAGTGCTCGGCGATGCGTTCCCCCGGCTCCAGCCTGGCCACCCCGAGGAAGCCGGACACCGAACCTGCGTTGCGGGGACTCAGCATCGTGCGGATCACCCCGCCTCTGCGGTGGTCGGCGGCGATGTCCGCCTCGCGCACACGAACCACGAGGCGTTCGGGCCGACGTCGGTGCACGCCGTCAGCGGCTGTCCGCACCGAGGGCTCGGTCTCGTCCGGCATGATGTCTCCCCTGCTCAGTTCGGCGACAACTCGGCAGGCCCCGGTCCTGGGGCGGAACCGCCCGCGACATCCCCCGCCTCGCGGTGGGTCACCACGGTCATGCGTTGCTCGGCGAGGAACCTCGCGCGGCCTGCCGCCGTGCCGAGGTTCCAGCCGGGTTCGAGCAGCTCGGTCAGCGCGGGCGCGGTCGGTCCTCCGAGGACCACGGGGCCGAGCCGGTCGAGAGCCTCGTCGGGATCGCCCTCGACGTCGAGCACCCGGATCACGAGGTCTCCCTTGCGGAACACCGTCGTGTCCACGAGCGCCGTGCCGAGGGCTGTCCCCAGCGGAAGGGACTGGCCCCAGGCGAAGAGGCGGGCCGCCGCCTCACCCCGGCCCGGGCGAACGGGATAGCGCAGAGCCACGCGCGTCCGGCCGCCATCGGATTCCGGTGACTCTCTCCTGACCCGGTGGTGCACCACCCGCGTCATCAAGGCACGGCGGAAGAACCGGCCCACCGACTCCGGATCGCTGAAGTCACGCGGCAGCACCAGAAACGGGTTCAGCTCCTCTTCGGTCCTCCGGATCGCGGGGTCGCTCGCCAGGTGTCCCGCCACAGCCGCGAGCGGGCCCTCCACGTCGATCACCCTGACGACGCGGTTGTCCCACAGGAACACCGTTGTCGAGAGCAACCGGCAGCCGTTTCCGATCTCGGTTTCCGGACGCGGGTATGCGGCGAGCACGCGGCGGACCCTGTCCTCACTTCCCCGCAGCACCCGGAAAGTCAGAGCGTGTCGTTCCATGGATCATCCCTCCAGGTCTGCGGTTCCGGCTGCGGGTTCGGCGCGGCGGTTCCCGGTTCTTCCGACGGTGTCGCGACGCACGACGTAGCGCTGGGATCGTCGCCGCGCCACGGCCGCCAGCATGGGCGCGGCCAGCGCACGGTGCTCCGGCGTGCGTTCCCAGGCGAGGAAGTCCTCGGCGCTGCGCCATTGACTGGTCAGCAGCCACTCCTCAGGGTCCTCTGTGGACTGGCACACCTGGTCGCCGAGATGGCCGGGAACGCGCGCCACGGCCCAGCGCACGGCCTCATAGGCCGCGAGGAACCGCTCCTGCGCTCCCGGTTTCAGGGTGAGCAGGAACAACACACGGAACCCAGCTCTTTCGGTCATGTTCCTCACCTCCGGTCGAGGCCACGGCCTGGTAGCCGCGTCGGTTCCTCCGCCACCTTCGACACCGTGCACACGAAGCGGTGGAAGTCTCGGCGAATCGCCGGAACGCGATTTCCCGAGAGCCGTCCCGAACACCTTCCCGACCAATTCGCTTTTCCAGGCTCGCGCACGGAGAAATGGAATGTCAATACGGGAAATGGATGACCGGAATTCATGAACGAGACAGGTGCGAATTACCGGAAAAAGAAACGAGTGAGGGTCGTTTCAGCGTCGCCGCGGATCAGGACCGGCGCGAAAGCAGCGCGGTCTCGATACGCCCCAGCAGGTCGAGCAACTGCGTTCGCTCCTCACCGGACAGGGTCGCCAGCGCGTCGGCCTCCAGGTTCCGGGTGACCTCATCGACGGCGTGCCTCAGGGTCGCCCCCCGCGCCGTCAACCACACTCTGACGCGCCTTCCGTCGTCCCGGTCACCGTCCACGCGGACGAGACCGGCGTCCGTCATGCGCCGCACGGCACGGGTCACCGTGGGAGCCTCGACGGAGATCCGCGCCGCGATCTCGCCCGGCGTCAGCCCGTCACGTTCCCAGAGACAGCCGAGGATGGACTCCTGCCCCGAGTGCACGCCGTGCGGCAGCAGCCGCCGTTGCGCCTCTCCGCGCAGCCGCCGCGAGACGAGGTTGATCCGGAAGACGAGCCCGTCCGTTCGTTGGCGCACGTTCAGCATGCTACTGATCACATCGCCGAACGCGCATGCTCAAGATCGGGCAGCCCGGCAGGCGGTCATGCCGTCCGGGACGCCGCCTGATCCGTGAGGTGCCCGGCGAGGGCGTGATCGACGATGTGCGCGGCGCGGTCGGCCGGATTCCACATCGACGCCTCCTCGCACAGCACGAGCCCGCAGAGCACCGACCCCACGATCAGGGTCGTGAGCGTTTCGACATCAACGTCTGCCGCGAGCACGCCACGGTGGACACCCTTGCCCAGCACCTCCCGGATCGCGGTGACCCTGGGATCGATCACCACCCGCAGGTAGTGCCCGCGAAGCCCTGGCGCACCGATCAGCCGGGGCAGCAGGCGCGCCGACCGCGATTCCTCCGCCCAGCGGCAGAACTCCTCCACGATCGCCGTCAACTCGCCGAGCACGCCACCTCCCGCGCTCCCCGTTTGCGGCTCGGCGAGGGACTCCAGCGCCTCCAGCAGCACCGCCTCCTTGTTGGGCCAGCGCCGGTAGATCGTCGCCTTGCCGACACCTGCCCTCGCGGCGATGGCCTCGACCGACAGCGCGTCCACCGAGACGCCGTCCAGCAACAACTCCAGCGCGGCCCGCGTGATCGCGCGGCTCGCCCGCTCACTGCGGGGCCTGCCAGGCTGGCGCCGGTGCGATGCCGTGCCCGCGCCCTCCACCTCGGCGGGACACGCCTGCCTCGGTGCCGCCCGCACACCAGGCGACGGAAGCTCTTCGGACATTCAGACCACCTCGTCCTTCCGCCACCGCCCTACCCTGACCACGACCGCGGTCGCCACCCGTTCCCCGCCGCTCCCGTGCGGGCCCAGGGCTTCCGTCTCCACCGCGACGCGGTACTTCACCGAGACCATTGGCCTGCGTCCCCCTCAGCGTTGCGACGCCGACGGCGACAGACCGCCACCGGGCGGAAGAAACGCGACAACGTTGCCAGTTCAGCACGTCGGCGAAACCGAAAGCGAAAACCCGAGGGCGGGGAGCAAGTATAACGCCGGTCGAGACCAGTTATTTAGCCAGCTAATCGACTTCCCTCGCGCGACCGGAGCTGAATATCGTTCACGGTCGGCCGGTAATAATCAGTCTCCCAGCTTGGTGAGCAGAGACCGCAGTGACGCGTATTCCGATCCGCTCAGGTTCGCCACGAGCCGTTCCTCCGCCCGTAACCACAGCGACTCGGCCGCGTCCCGCGCCGCCCAGCCGCGCTCGGTGAGGAACACCCTGCCGCCCCGCGTTCCCCGGCCGCGTTCGCGGCGGACGAGCCCCGCGCGTTCCATGCGCTGGAGCATCCTCGTGATCGTCGCGGGCGCGGCCTGGACCCGGCCCGCCAGTTCCGACTGCGTGAAACCCCGGCCGTCCCACCGCTGGAGCAGCACCTGTTCCTGCCCGCTGTACATCCCGAGCTCCGCGAGATCCCGTGCTAACTCGGTGCGGCGGAGCCGAGCCAGAAGGACGAGCCAGTACAGCGCGGTCTCGGTGAGACAGAACCCGCCTCGGTCGTGCGGAGGTGCGCACCTTCCGTACGGCTTGGCCCTATCCCGCTCCACGGGTCCTCCTGGCGGCACGGGCAGCCGCGCGAGCTCGGCGCGCACCGTGACGGGGAGAGTGCGGCAGGGAAAGGCGGCCGGTTCCGCGACGCGGCCTTCGCGGCGGTTGCCTGGTCTCGCGATCGGTCACTGCGCCTCCCGAACCGTCGGGCAACAGCTTCGGCGCGGCCGGGGTGAGCGTCAAGTCAGCGTGCCACCTTCGGGTCACGCGCCACGACCGTCCACTGTGATCCGACACGGGATTCCTGACCGGACCCGTTTCGCCATAACGCACTACGGTTGTAGTGCCGGGGTCTCGTTCCCTGCCTGCCACCGAGAACGAGACCCCGCGCCCCTACAGCGACCCGGCCAGCCGGTTCGCCAGCAGCGTGGTGAACCGCTGCGGATCGGGCAGCTCACTCCCCTCAGCCAGCAGCGCCATCCCGTACACGACCTCGGCGGTCTCGGCCAGCGCGGCCGTATCGGCTCCGGCCTTGTGGGCGTCGCGAAGTCCCGTCACCAGCGCGTGATCCGGGTTCAGCTCCAGGATGCGTTTGGCCATCGGAACCTCCTGACCCGCCTGCTGATACATCTTCGCCAGCGCGGGAGGGATGTCGAAGGTGTCGCCGACGAGGCACGCGGGCGAGGTCGTGAGCCGGTGGGACAGCCGCACCTCCTTGACGTGGTCGGACAACGTCTCGGCGAGCCATTCCCGCACTCCGTCGAAGCTGCTCTCGTCCACCTTCTCCGAACCGGGCTCGTCACCCTCGCTGGTCTTCAGGTCCACCTGCCCCTTGGCGATCGACTGGAACGTCTTCCCCTCGTACTCGCCTACCTGCTCGACCCAGAACTCGTCGATGGGGTCGGTGAGGATGAGCACCTCCAGCCCGTTGGCCCGGAACGCCTCCATGTGCGGGGAGTTCTCGACAATGGACCGCGATGCCCCGGTCAGGTAGTAGATGTGGTCCTGATCGTCCTTCGCTCGCTCCACGTAGTCGCGCAGCGTCGTCAGCTCGTCGGCCGAGTGGGTGGAGGCGAATGAGGAGATGTCGAGGATGGCCTTGCGGTTGTCGGGGTCCTCGACCAGCCCTTCCTTGACGACGCGGCCGAACTCGCTCCAGAAAGTGTCGTAGCGGCCCCTGTCGTCGGTCATCATCTCCTTGACCGCGCCCAGCACCTTCTTCACCAGCCGCCGCCGCATGAGCTGGATGTGCCGGTCCTGTTGCAGGATCTCCCGCGACACGTTCAGCGAGAGGTCCTGCGCGTCCACGACGCCCTTGACGAACCGCAGGTAATCGGGGACCAGCGCCTCACAGTTGTCCATGATGAACACGCGCTTGACGTAGAGTTGTACGCCGCGCTTGGCGTCGCGGTAGTACAGGTCCATCGGCGCGCGGGACGGCAGGAACAGCAGCGCCTGGTACTCGAACGTGCCCTCGGCCCTGACCGACACCGTGCGCAGCGGGTCGAGCCAGTCGTGGCTGATGTGCTTGTAGAACTCGCGGTACTCCTCCTCGGACACCTCGTCCTTCGGCCGAGCCCACAGCGCCTTCCGCGAGTTGATCGTCTCCCACTCGTGCGTGGTGGTGCCGTCCTCGATCTTCTCGGTCCGCAGCCGGATCGGCCAGGTGACGAAGTCGGAATAGCGGCGAACGATCTCCCTCAGCACCGGCTCGGAGGTGTAGTCGTGGAGCTGGTCGTCGGGGTCCTCGGGCTTGAGGTGGAGGGTGACCGAGGTGCCCACGGGGATGTCCTCGCCGGTGACCGTCTCCACGGTGTAGGTGCCGGTGCCGTCGGACGACCAGCGGGTCGCCTCGCTCCGCCCCGCTCGCCTTGTCACGAGCGTGACCGTGTCGGCGACCATGAACGCCGAGTAGAAACCGACGCCGAACTGGCCGATGAGCTCGCCGGTGGCGCCGTCGCCGCCTTCGGCCTTCCTCGCGGCCCTGAGCTTCTCGATCAGCTCACCGGTTCCCGACTTCGCGATCGTGCCGATGAGGCCGACCACCTCGTCGCGGGACATGCCGATGCCGTTGTCGCGGACGGTGAGCGTCCTGGCGGCGCGGTCGGCTTCGAGGTCGATGTGGAGGTCATCGATGTCGATGCCCTCGATGCTCTTGTCGCGGAAGGACTCAAGGCGCAGTTTGTCCAGCGCGTCGGAGGCGTTGGAGATGAGCTCGCGCAGGAAGATGTCCTTGTTCGAGTAAATGGAGTGGACCATCAACTGCAGAAGCTGCCGGGCCTCGGCCTGGAACTCGTGCGTCTCGATCTGAGCAGTCACTCACGTCTCCTCGTGGGACGAACCAAGGGTCGGTCGGACCGCGATCGCGGCCTCACCTCGCAGTATCTCGCGAACGCGATCCGAGGGAACAGCATGGGCGTCGAGGGGCACTCCTCACCCGGACAGAGGTTTACAAGACGTGACGGCATGGTGAAAATCACTGGCCATGCGCAGGAGCCTGCTGTCGTTCGCCCTCGCCGCCGTCACCGTCGCGGCCACACTCGCCCCGGCCGCCTCGGCCTCGGCAACGGAACCCGGAGCCGAGGAGATCGACTACCACGAGTGGTCCGGCGTCTCGGCCTTCCACCGCGGAGAGGCCGACGGGGTGCGCGCCACCGCCGCCGGTCTGCGTCTCACCCGGCCTTCACGGGCGGACGACGGCTCCGAGTACGGCACTTGGACCTCCCCCTGGTACACGCCCGGCTTCGACGCCAGCGAACTCATCGCCTCCTGGAACGCCGACACCCCCGACGGCACCTGGATCACCGTCGAGGCGTCCGCGCGTACCGGCGGCGGGGAGCTCACGGCCTGGTACGTGCTCGGGAGGTGGTCCTTCGGTGACGGCGACATCGAGCGCACCACGGTGGCCGGGCAGCGCGACGAGCACGCCGCCGTGTACGTGGACACGCTCGCCGCCGCCGACGGCGTGGCGTTGCAGTCGTACCGGCTGCGGGTGACGCTGCACCGAGCCGAGTTGTCGCGGGCCACCCCCACGGTGCGGGCACTCGGCGCGATGACCTCGGCCGTTCCGGAACGGTTCACGGTACCGACCTCCGAGCCGGGGGTGGCCTCCGGCATCGAGTTGGCCGTACCCCGCTACGCGCAGAACCTGCACACGGGCAACTATCCCGAGTACGGCGGGGGCGGCCAGAACTGGTGCAGCCCCACCTCCACCGAGATGGTCGTCGAATACTGGGGACGCGGACCGGACGCCGCCGAGCTGTCGTGGCTGCCCGGCGACTACCCCGACCCGACGGTGGCCCACGCCGCACGCCACACCTATGACTACTCCTACGAGGGCACGGGGAACTGGCCGTTCAACACGGCCTACGCCGCCCACTACGGGCTGCGCGGCCACGTCACACGCCTGCATTCCCTGGCCGAGCTCGAACGCTACATCGCGCGGGGCATCCCCGTCGTGACGTCGGTGTCCTTCCTGGAGAAAGAACTCGACGGCGCCGGATACGGCACGAACGGTCATCTCATGGTGGTGATCGGCTTCACGCCCGAGGGCGACGTCATCGTCAACGACCCGGCCTCCGACTCCAACGACGGCGTGCGCAACGTTTACCGGCGTGACCAGTTCGAGACCGTGTGGCAACGCACCAAGCGGCACACCGCCAGCGGCGGGGTCGCGGGCGGTCCCGGCGGCATCGTGTACGTGATCCGTCCCTGAAGCGGCGTCAAGGGTTCTCCCACAACAGTTCGGGGTGCGCGGCGAGCACGAGACTCTCCTGCACGTGGTTGAACCACATCTCCGCAAGGACGGGCCGGGACAACCGCCGTCGCCGCCTCGGTGGCGCATCGACGAAGCGGGCCAGCGCGAAGGTGACCAGCCAGTCATCCACCTCGGGCGGTGACAGCACATGATTGGGCGCGACGGCGAGCTGGTCACGCACCCGCCTCGGCGCCGAGCTGTCCCGTAGCCAGCGGGCCTGCCTGCGGCGGAAGTCCTGCGAGGCGGCCCGGTCAGGGTAGGCGTCGCCGAACAACCGCGCGAGCATCTCATCCGGGTCGCCGGGCTCCTCCAGCGCGCGCACGAGCCGGTCGGCGTGGTGATGCAGGGTCGCCGCGACGTTGGCTCCCATTCGCACGGCGACGCCACCCGCCGATGGGACGGCGTCGAAGTAGTCCGGTGTGACGTCCTGCCATGCCTCGTCCCGGCTCATCGGCACCTCAGCGTGGCGCGCAGCCCGCCCCGTTGCAGGGCCACGACGAGACCCTCGGCCTCGTCCCTGCTCGCGCACGCGGCAACGTCGGCGAAACCCTTCCGCTGCACCGCGACGGTCAGCTGCGCGGCCTGCGGCCAGGCGACACCACACAGGCGGTGCAGCAGGTACAGCGCCACAATCATTGAGGTCGTGTCGTCGTCGTGGATACGGACGAACCACTGATAATCCGGCACCGGCGCATCGTCGCACGAGCGCACGAGGCGCCCACGGCACTGTCCTAGGATCGTGCTCGTGAGCCGCCCCACCCTTCCCGACCACCTCGCCCTGCTGCTGTCCGACGAGCCCGTCTTCGACCTCTACTCGTACGGGCCGTGGCGGGTGCCGGACGGATTGTTCGAGGAGATCCGGCGGCGCGCAGTCGAGCTGAACCAGGACCCTGCCGCCGAGGCACTCGCCGTGGACCTGCCGGACTTCTTCGCCGACGCGACCACGGTGATCGGCGCGGAACTGTGGGCTCTGCTGGAATTCCTCATCGGCTCCGTCGCGTTGCGCGGCGGGTCCGCGTGCGACCTGGCGTACGAGACGCTGCGCGACCTCGTGGCCGACCCTCGCCTGCCCAACCGGAGCTGGATCTGGGCCTCGGGACACACCGTGTACCGGCCTCCCGCCTACTGGCTGCTCGACGCGACCGAGGACGACCCGGAACTGCGGGAGCTGGCGCTGTCCATGGCCCGCCGGTGTCTCGACGTGTTCGCCGGGATCGAGCCGCTCGAACCCCGGCGGCAGGCGCTGATCCGCCTGCACGAGCTGCGGCACCAGCACCCGGCGCTGGCGAAGGCCGACCTCGTCGAGCCGCTGGCCGCGCTTCCGCGACTGTGGGCCGACCGGGCCGACGAGGACATCCTCTCGGTGCTGCCCGAACTCCTCGGCCCTGCCGGATATCTCGACTGGGCGTGCTCGGCGTTCCTTGCCGTCCACACGCGACTGATCGAGTACGCGCCCGGCGATTCGGCAGCGGGACCTCTTCCCGGAATGGAGTTCTCGCTCGAACACGACGTGATACTGGCCTGCCTCATGGCGCAGGCCGACGTGCCCGAGGTGCCTGCCGAACTGGCGCTCAGCATCGGGACCTCGATGTTCGAGCGGGTGCGCGCGCTTTTCGTCAAGGTGAAGGACGGCTTCGACGGCGATGCCTGGCACGCCAGGGTGCGGGGCTGGCTGACGAGGGCCGTGCTGGCCGGTGAGGTGGACGCCTGCCGGGACTGGCTCGACATGGCCTTGCGCGTCACCGGCGCCGTGCAGGGGCTCCCGGGACCGGCGGTGAACCCCGAGAGTTACCTGCCCATCGGGCCGTTCCAGCGTGACCTGCGCATCCTGTGCGCGCCGCGCAAGGCCGTCAATCCGCTGCTGCGCCGCTACGCCGGAGAGTGGTCGCAGACCCGGCCCGTGGCCGACCCCGGGGCCCGGCTCGTCGGGCAGCCCGGGCTGGCGGGCGTGCTGGGTGCCGTCATCGATCGCGTGCTGCGGGAGGGAGCCCCGGCCGCGCGACTGCTCCTGTGCGGGCCGGAAAGCACCGGCCGCACCACCGCCGTGGAGATCCTGCGCGACGCGCTGCCGAAGCCCGAGGGGACACCACAGGTGGTGTGGGTCTCCGATCACGCCTTCACCTCGCTCGCCCCGAGCGAGGCCGTCCTGCATCTGCTGACGCGCACGAGGGATCTGGCCGACGGCGACATCCTCGTCGTGTACGGGCTGGATCGCATCGCCTCGTTCCCCCGCTGCGGTGCGGCGGTGCTCGACGAGGTCCGCAGGCTGCTGCGGCAACGTCCCGGCCTGCACGTCGCGGCGATCTGCCGCCGCGGTGCCGATGTGCGCCTCGCCGAGGCCGACCCCGCACTGCACCACGAGTTCACCGTCGTCCGCACGCGGGAGTTCACCGAAGCCGACCATGCCGAGTTGTTCCGGAGGGCACTCGCACGCCGCAACGCGAGCGCCGAGGACTCCGATGTGGTCGCCCAGGCCACCGCGCTGCTGCGCACCACGCCCGGCACGCGCAACCTGCGCGGCGCCAGGCTCGTCGATCACCTCGCCGCCGCCGCCGTGAAGGCCGCGAGGCACCGCTGCGACCTCGCGCCCGCAGTGTCCGTGGTGGTGAGCACCCGCGACCTTCCGCCGACGCTGCCGGTCCACGACGCGACCGGTGCGCACGGCCGGGACGGCGGGAACACCGAGACCGCCGGGGACGCGGGAGCCCGGCTCGACAGGGCTGTGCGGAGCGACACCGTCAAGCGGGAGCTGCGGCTGTTCGTCGCCGAAGCACGCCTCGCTCCGCAGGGGACACCTCTGCGGCATCTGGTGTTCACGGGATCGGCAGGCACCGGGAAGACCACGGTGGCCGGCATTCTCGGCCGTCTGTGCGCCGACGCGGGCCTGCTCTCGTCAGGGCATCTCGTCTCCGTCGATCGTTCGGATCTCGTCGGCCGCGCCGCGGGCGACGGCGCCGCGGGGGTGCGGCGGGCGCTGGATCGCGCCGAGGGCGGAGTGCTCTGTGTCGAGGACGCCGGATCGCTCGCCGGCGCTGGTTCCGAACTGGACGCCGTCCGCAACCGCGAGGTGATCGACGCGCTGCGGTCACTGTTGAGGGAAGGGCACGACGACCTGCTCGTGGTGCTCACCGGTGCGGACGCCACCGTGACGGGACTGCTCAAGTCCGAACCAGGACTCGGAGCGCTGTTCCCCTCCGTGCTGCGGTTCCCCGACCTCGGCGATGCCGAGGTGGCCGAGGTGTTCGCCGACCGCGCGGCGAGGGCGGGTGTGGAACTGTCGGACGGTGTGCTCGACAGGGTGCGCACGCTGGCCCGCTCGGCCCGCAAGGACGCCGTGTTCGCCAACGCCCGCCTCGCCGTCACGCTGCTCGACCGCTGCCTGTCCCTGCGTTCCCGCCGCCTGCTCTCCGGCGACGGCGAGGAGCAGGCGCACTCCCCGATCACGGTGGCCGACCTGCCTTCCACCGCCGTTCCCGCCGTCCACACCGATCTGCCGGACGACCCCATCGGGGAGATCGAGCGGCTGGTGGGGCTCGCGTCGGTGAAGCGAGAGGTCCGGTTGCTGGTGGCCGAGGTGGAGGCCGACCGGCTGCGCAAGGAGGTCGGGCTCCCACCGGCGCGGCCCACCCGGCACCTGGTGTTCACCGGGAACCCCGGCACCGCGAAGACCACGGTGGCCCGCCTGGTCGCGGCGGGATACGCGAAGCTGGGCCTGCTCACGTCGGGTCACCTGGTGGAGGTCTCCCACGCCGACCTCATCGCCGAGTACATCGGACAGACGGCGCCCAAGGTCAGGGCCGCCGTCGAGAGCGCACGGGGCGGCGTGTTGTTCATCGACGAGGCGTACGCGCTGACCGGCGACTCGCACAACTCCTACGGTCCCGAGGCGATCGCCGAACTGCTGCGGCTCATGGAGGAGTACCGCGACGACCTCGTCGTGATCGTCGCCGGGTACCGCGACCGCATGACCTCCTTCCTCGCCACCAACCCGGGGCTGGCCTCGCGGTTTCCCACCACCGTTGACTTCCCCGACTACGACGACGCCGAACTCGTCGCGATCTTCGAGCACCTGGCCGGCTCGGCGGGCTACACCCTCGCGGGCGACGTCATCGAGGCCGTGCGCGACCGCCTGCGCACCATGCCCCGCGACGAGTCGTTCGGCAACGGCAGGGTGATGCGGAACCTGTTCGACAGGGCTGTGGCGTTGCAGGCCGAGCGCATCACAGGGCAGGGGTTGTCCGCCGACGACGCCGAGGAGATCAGGACCCTGCGGGCCGAGGACATCGGCGAACTGCGAAGCCCCGCCCCGGAACTCCCCCCACTGTCAGGCCAATACCTGTAAGCCGTGTCCGCACCTCATGCACCCGTGTCCGCACTTCATGCACGGGTGTTGGCACCTCCCGCACGGGCGTTGGCACTTCCGCACCTGTGTCCGCACCTCCCGTACGGGTGTTGGCACCTCCCGCACGGATGGCCGTCCCGTGAGATGCCAACACCCGTGCACAGACTGCGGACACGACACGCTGCGTCTCGTGTCCGCACCTTATGTACGCGTGTTGGCACCCTGCGCACGGTGACCATGACAGCGGTTGTCAGGGTTCGGGGTCACGATGGAGACACCGATCGGCACCACGAACCCGTGGGCCGGCAGATGTTCGACGACAAGGACCTCAATGCGCGAAACACCGGAGGAGCTCGACGCACTCCAAACCCTGCTGGACACTTCGCTGGCCCGCTCCACCTCACATCTCCGCTCCATCATCAACGCGGAGCGGACGTTGACCGCGGAGCAACTCACCGGTGTGCTCACCGGCATGTGCACCCTCGCTCTGTCCACCGTGACGGCGAAGGGTGAACCTCGGATCAGCGCGGTGGACGGGCATTTCCTGCACGGGAAGTGGCATTTCGGCACTGCCCGCGACGCGGCCAAGGCCCGCCACCTCGCCGCAAGGCCCTCCGCCAGTGCCGCGCACCTACGCGGCGAGGACCTCGGTGTGTTCACCCACGGAACGGTGGAGATCCTCAACCCCGAGCACGGCGAGCCCTCGCCCGAC
Source organism: Saccharomonospora xinjiangensis XJ-54 (assembly GCF_000258175.1). Classification (NCBI taxonomy): domain Bacteria; kingdom Bacillati; phylum Actinomycetota; class Actinomycetes; order Pseudonocardiales; family Pseudonocardiaceae; genus Saccharomonospora; species Saccharomonospora xinjiangensis. The sequence continues at coordinate 4,726,345 of NZ_JH636049.1, forward strand.
TGGCCCGGCCTGCTCGCGTACGTCAAGGACTTCTACGGCGACGATACCTTCGACTGGGACAGCGACGTGGTCTACTTCCGCCTGCATCCGCACTGGATGAGCGTGTACGCACCCGATCTCTCCGCGCTCACCACGGAATCGGGGGGCTGATCCGGTCACCGACTCAGTCGAGACCCGGTTCGCCCGGCAGCACTCCCGCTCTGGCCGCCGCGACCCCGAGCTGGAACCGGGTCTCGACCCCGAACCGCTCGTAGAGCCCGGTGATGTACCGGCGAAGGGTGCGTGTGGAGATGTCGAGCCTGCGCGCGATGGCCTCGTCGGACCGGCCGGTGCTCAGCTCGACGAGCACCAGAAGTTCGATCTCGCGCCAGACATCCTTGTCGTAGTCGTACTCCGACACGGGGAGCGCTCTGTCCCATGTGTCCTCGAAGAGCTGCTCGAAGAAGCCGACGATGTTGGGCTCGCGGGCGATGATGCCGCCGTCGTTGCGTGAGCGCAGCAACACCGCGACCCGGTCGTCGATGAGGATCACGCGGCTGGGAACCGCGACCGTGGTCCGCAACTGGCCGCCGATCCGCTGGATGTGCCTGAGATAGTTCAGCCCCTCCCTCTGCCGTCGCGCCGTGTGCGGGTAGATGGAGCGGACCTCGATGCCCCGGTCGTGCAGGGTGCGGTCTGACGAGAAATCGGCGCGCACCTCCTCGTCGGAGGAGACGGTGGGGTGCATGGCCCGCACGCTGTGCTGGGCGCCCGCGAGCAGTTCGGCGAGTGTGCGCCGGGTCTGCCGGGAGTCTTCGAGTTTCTTGATGCCCACCATCGCCCTGTGGTCGAAGGTGTCCCCGCTCATCGCCGTTCTCAGCTCGTCGAGGACGGCGTTGAGCGACCGTGTCTGTCTGCTCAGCGCCGTGTACTCCGTCCGCAGCCTCGTCAGGTAGCGGAGGAAGGCGAGGTTGGACGACACGGCGAGCCACGATCGCGGCTGAGTGGACAGCGGCCTCACCAGCTTGGATCGGGTGAGGTCGGCGAGAGCGCGGGCCACCGTGTCCTCGTCGAGACCTGTGGCGGCGCAGCAGTCGGGAAGCGTCGCGGGGCCTTTGAGGAGGAATCGATAGACGGAATCGTCGGCGCTGCCGGGGTGGAACTCCGAGTCGGGATCGTCGGCCCTGCCGTGCTCGTCACTCATGTAGCTCCTGCGGATCTCGCCTGAACGCTCCTCGACGTCGCTTCGACGCAGCCGCGCGCCGCCCGGTTCCCCCCTCCGGCCCACCCCGGTCGCCGGGCCGTCGCCGGGCGGCACCCGGATCACTGCGCCCCGATCAACCCCCCAGCACACCGCCTGTCCACTTCGGACACTCCTCCTCCGGGCGGCCTCGGCTCGCCACGCCTGCCACTACTCCGTCCGGGTGGACTCCTCCACCACGCCGTGATGGACATCGAGCGTCCCGGCGCGTCGAGCGACCGGCGAAGGGAACCCACCATCGCCGGGCACACCGAATACGAATGCTGTTCACGGTTTGCCCCCTTCGGATCAACCCGAACGTCGGTTCTGTCCCATTCCTGCCAGGCTCTGACCTCTTCCGGCCAGCACCAACGCTGGCATGATCATCAAGCCGTGCGGTTTTCTGGTGCCGCCACAGACTGGCCCCTCACGACAGGAGTCGCGCCAGGCATGACATCGAGAGTCGTTTCGAGGCCACGACCTCGCCCGAGCCAGCGGACCGCCGACAGGGTGGACGCACCGTCGTAGCCGGGGTCCTCCCTGGCCGCGGACGGCCGAGGCGCCCGAGGACGCGGTTCGAGGGAACCAGGACCGGACCGCCCTGTGTACCCGACGAGAGTTTGGAGCATGGAATGGACGAGCGACAGTTCCGAGCGTTCGTGTCGATCGCCGAGACCGGGCGAATGGACCTCGCAGCCGAGGCGCTGGGCTACTCCCAGCCCGCCATCAGCTATCAGATCAAATGCCTGGAGACCAGCCTCCGCGCGAAGTTGTTCACGCGGGACTCCACGGGCGCGAGACTGACCACGCAGGGGCAGATGCTGCTCCCTGCCGCGCGCGCCGTCGTCACGCTGTTCGACAGCATCAAGCAGACCTTCGACTCCCGGGACGCCACGAAGACGGTGACCACGCGAACCCGCGCCGCCGGTACCAGGGCCGCCGCTCGCACCACGGCTGTCGGCCGCCCCCGCAAACCCGTCGAGCACTAGGCCGTGCTCGCACCTCCCGCGCGAAGGCCGCTCCTGTCAAACCGGCAGAGGTGACCTCCCGGTGCCGGTGCCGCGCACCCGCCGTCCGTGCGCGGCGGCAAGGCCCCGGTTGATCCAGCCCGCCTCGTCGGCGGCGACGCTCACCGGGGCGCCGTTCACGCACGCGGGCAGGCCGAGGCACGGCTCATCCGCTGACGTGGACGAGGGCCGTGCGCTGTGGGCCGACCAGGAGAAGGCAGGAATCCTCCTCGCCGTCCAAGGCCGAGTCGAGAGGCAGATTCTTGGCGTAGGCGAGCACGGCCGGGGTCTCGGGCGCGCCGGTGAGCTCGGTGAGGACCGTGTCGAGGAGGTCACGGGCGAGCCAGGAGACGAGTTCGTCGCCGGGGATCTCGGGGGCCGTGGAGTCGAACCCCCAGAGCAGTGTCCAGCGGGCCGCCGCGACCAGGTTCCGCCACTCACCACGTCGGTGTTGTTGATCCTGAAAAAATCGCCGAGCAGCGCCGAGGAACAGGCGATGCGGTACTCGGGAGTGCCGCGTGAGCCTGCCCGCGCCGGAGCCGGGGCCAGCGACAGCCGTGTCGTCGCCGTCGAAGAACGCACCAGCAGGTGCATTTCGCCGTGCAGCGGCGCACCACCCGGATCGGCGGCCACCGCGATACGCAGCAGGTCTGTTCCGCCCTCAGCCAGATAACCGGCCAGGCACCCGGCGAGTACCCTGCCTCGCCGGTCAAGGCCGCCGGGTCCTGACTCCAGTGCCTCGACGAGGAACTCGAACAGCTTCTCGGCGCCGGTGTCCGGGCAACCCCAGGAGGCGTGGAGGGGGCTGTCGGACGTCTCCTCCGGGTCGTGGATGTCGAATCGCTCGACAGCCACCGGATAGCGGCGCCCTTCCGTGCCGGGGAAGGTCACCGGGAACGCGCCGTACTCCGACACTCTCGCCGGAGAGGGCGCGCAGGTCCACCGGCGAGATGGGGCGGAGGGGCCTCGCCACAGGCCAGGACCAGCCGCCAGTGCGGCAGCCACAGGGCGAACAGATGCTCCAGAGCTTCCACAGGGCTGATGCTGTGCGGGTCCACCTCGGTCACCATGCCTTCGCGTGGCGAGCCCCGTGATCACGCACAGGGCGGATGCCGTGAGGTTCCCTCTCCGTCTCCGCTCCTCCCCCTGGCCGCGTGCTCATGTTCACCGTGGTCCTGCCGGGGTGAACGGGTGTGCCTCGGCGAGTTCCCCCGGCGCGGAAAGCCGCCACGCCTCGTACAGCAACTCCTCGAACTCGTCGGCGTCGATGCCTTCCAGGTGCACCACAACCCAGCCGAATCCGCCCGCGGTGAACTGCACCTCGAAGACCTCGGGCCGTTCGGCCACCAGCGCGGCCTGCTCCGACAACGTCTGCTTCAGGCCCACCGTCGCGGTTCGCGGCCAGTGGTAGCCGAATCTCGTTCCGTGCACGCTGAACGCCGTGTAATCGCGCACCGACTCGCTCCGGACATCGGCAAGTCCGTCGATCATCGCCTGTAGCGCGTTCGCTGACACACCCATGGCGCTCATTCTGCCGTGCACCACCGACACGATCGCGGGCGCGCCGGTGGGCCGGGGACACCGGCGCGCGCCCTTGGCACCGGGATTCCATTGAGGACTGCGAGGGAAAGGGCCGATCCGGCTCGGGGGCACGACGGTCGGCCCCGCTGCTCACTCCTCGAAGTCCATCTCCTCCTCGTCGCCGCCGTCGAAGACCTCCTCCATGACCTCACCGAGCACCATGCCACCGACGACACCGGCGGCCGCACCTGCGATGACCCCGCCCATGCCGGAGCCCCTGTGCTCGTGGTGGTCGTACTGGCCTGGGTGCCCGTACTGGCCGGGGTGACCGCCGAAGGCGGGGTTACCGGGCTGGCCTGGGTGCCCGTACTGGCCAGGCTGGCCACCGAACGCGGGGTTACCGGGCTGGCCCGGGTATCCGGGCTGGCCACCGAACGCGGGATTGCCGTAGTGGCCCGAGTGTCCACGCTGAGCGGCCTGCTCCAGCCACTGGCCGATCAACGCGGCCCAGTCCTGGTGCGGCGCGTCCGCGTGCGGGGCGGAGAACCGGCCGAACGTGTCGCCACCCTGGCGGAAGAGCCCGCCACGCTTGTCCGCCTCCAGCACCACGTGCAACTCGTGCGGTGTGGCGACGAAGGTCAGCTCCACCTGATTCAGGCTGCCCGCGAACGCCGGCGGCGGGAAGAACTCCAGCTCCTGGAAGAACGGAAGCTGCTGCGGCACACCGTACAACCGGCCCGCTTCCATGTCGGCGCTGTGGAAGCGGAAACCCAGCCTGCCGAAGGCTTCGAGGACCGCGTTCTGCGACGGCAGTGGATGCACCTCGACAGGATCGAGGTCGCCCTTGTCCGGAGCGCCCGCGATCACCAGCTCCGTCCGCACACCCACGGTCATGCCGGGAAGCCGGTTGCCGTCCACGGCCGTGATCGGGGTCTCCCACGGGATCGTGAGCTGGAAGGGCACGGCGACAACCTGCTGCGCCGGAACGCGGACGCCGCGCTGGATCACGACCCTGTGGAACTCGCCGGTGCCCGCGAATTCGTGGTCACCGTGCTCCACCTCGACACGGGTGACGAGCGACAGCGCGATCTCACCGATTTCGGCGTCGTCGCTGCCGCCCTGGATCCGCACCTGCCCGGTGACCGCCTGTCCCGGCACCGTGTGCGGGGTGTCCAGCACCGTGTCAACGGAAGGGCCGCCGACCCCGAACGCGCTGAGCAACCGTTTGAACATGGACGGTGTCCTCCTTGTGATAGGGAAGTGATGCACTGCGTGATGTGAATGTGACACAGAGCATACTGACGCCGTCGTGTTCACCGCCCGTAACCATGATGATGGTCACGATCACGTGCGTTATCGCCTTTTCGCCGGTTTCCTGCCGGATTCGCCCATGCCTGCGGGAAGCGGGGGATGCCCGGGGAAGACAGTGAGAACCGGGACTCCGGCGCGGGACGCCTCGGCGGAGGCTCCTGCGCACCGGAGTCCCGGAGTATCCAGAACCGACGTGCCGGTTCTGGAGGCGCTCAGGCCGAGCCCGGGGTCGGCGCCCCACCCACCGCGCGGAACAACGCCGGTGTCAGCTCGGCGGGATCGGTCACGACCGCCGCCGTGTAGGCGTCGGGCCTGATCAGCCACAGCTCGCCGGGTCGCGTGCCGAGCGCCTCGGTCACCACCCCGTCCTCGTCGAGGTCGGCGAGCGACAGCACCCGCACCGGCCACGGCACCGACGACACGTCGGGCGCCTCGGCTCCCTGCGCCACGAGCACGCAGAAGCCGTCGCGGAGCAGCTCGCGCAGGCGGGTGACCTCCGGCGCGGACACCGGGACGTCGGGCACGAGGATGCCCGGTCCCGACGGCGGCACCTGACCTCGGGGCGGGCGACCCGCGAACGGCCTTCCCGGGTCGGGCGTGGTGAGCGGCGAGGTGACGTACCAGAACGGCTCCGACAGTCTTCCGGAGTCCACTTTGGAGCGCAGCTCGGGGTCCGTCGCCGCGCCGGTCAGCACCGACTCACGCAGCGCCGCCTGCTCCTCGTCGTGCGGAACGAGGAAGTCCATCGTGGCGGTGGTGACCTCGATGTTCTCCACCGCCGCCGCGTGCCGCTCGGTGTGGTACGTGTCGAGCAGCGACTCGTCGGCCCATCCGCGCAGCACGTAGGCGAGTTTCCACGCGACGTTCTCGGCGTCACCGACGCCCGAATTCAGTCCCCGCGCGCCGAACGGCGACACGAGGTGCGCACAGTCACCGGCCAGCAGCACCCTGCCGACCCTGAACCGGTCGGCGACCCTGGAGTGGAACCGGTACACCGACTTCCACACGATCTCGTAGTCGGCGTCGCCCACGATGGCGCGGATGCGGGCGTCGAGCGCCCCGCTGCGTTCCTCCTCGGCCAGGTCGTAGTCGCCGGGCACCTGCCAGTCGATCCGGAAGGTCGAGCCGGGGCACGGGTGGATCAGCACCTGACGTCCCGGATTCCAGACCGGGTCGAACCAGAACCGCCGCTCCCGAGCCCAGCCGGGGAGATCGACCCGGATGTCGCAGATGAGGAAGCGGTCGTCGAACGAGTGTCCTTCGAAGCGGACGCCGAGCGCGCTGCGCAGGTCCTCGCCGTGGGCGCCGGCGCAGGCGACCACGTAGTCGGCGACGACCTGGTCGCCCGACTCGGTCGTGAGCCGCACGCTGTCGGCGTCCTGATCGATCCGGGCGACCTTGTGGTTCCAGCGCACGTCGATCAAGGGCTGCCGCTCGATCCGTTCGTCCAGGATCTCCTCGACCCTGGACTGCGAGATGTTGACGAACGGCGGGAAGTCCGACCTGCCCGCGTCCTCCATGCTCAGGGCGAAGAGCTCGGTATCCCTGTGGAACGTCCTCGCGATCGACCACGTGACGCCCTCATCGGCGATGCGGCGGCCCGCTCCCACCGACTCCCACACGTCGAGCACGTCGCGCTGCTGGCAGATAGCCTTGGAGCCGATCTTGTCGCGGCCGGGGCGGCCGTCGAGCAGCACAACGGGAACACCCCATCGCGCGAGCAGCAACGCCGTCGTCTGTCCCACCGGCCCGTTGCCGATCACCGCCACACTGCGGTCTCGCACCGTCATCGCCTCCGTCACGTCAGTCCTGCAGAAGGTCCCAGATCTCACGGTCACGTTCGGCCGTCCAGATCACCGGCCGCTCGATCCCGGACAGCTCGTCCCAGAGGCGGGACACGTCGAAGGGCAGGCAGTGCTCGAAGATCGGCCACCGGCCGTAACGGGGGTTCAGCGCCGCGTGCGTGCGCTCGAACGCCTCCTTGAGCGTGCCGCCCGCGTCGTGAACGGCACCGACCTCACGGATCATCACGCGCAGGAAGTCCCTGGTCTGCTCGATGGCGGCGTCCACCGCTTCCCTGCCCCTGCTCACCGCACCCCGGCCGCCGACGAGTGCCTCCGCGCCGAACTCCTTCACACGGTCGAGCGTCGTGGACGCCCATTCGCGGTGGTAGGCGTCGCCCGTGTACAGGGCCGCCTCGGCCTCGACCAGGTCACCGGCGAACAGGATGCGATGCTTCGGCAACCACGCCACGACGTCGCCCTCGGTGTGCCCGCGACCGCAGTACTGGAGAACCAGATCGCCCCTGTCGCCGCCGAGGTCGATGGTCAGCCGGTCGGAGAACGTCACCGCGGGCCAGGTCAGCCCCGGCACCGAATCCGCGGCCTTGGCCAGCCTCGGCATGCGCGCGAACTCGCTCTCCCAGTCCTCGCGACCGCGTTCGGCCACGAGCGCGCGGGTGTTCTCGTGTGCCACGATCACTTCGGCGTCGAACGCCGACGCGCCGAGCACGCGCACAGCGTGGTAGTGCGACAGCACCAGGTAGCGCACCGGTTTGTCGGTGTGTTCCCGCAGCATGGCCAGCCAGTCGCGGGCCGCGACAGGGGTGGCCATCGCCTCGAAACAGACGAGGAAGTCCTCACCCTCGACCGCACCGACGTTGGGGTCGCCGTCCGCGGTCAGCGCGTAGACGCCGTCGGCGAGCACCTCCAGCTTCTGTTCCTTCTCGTCCAGATCCGCGGACGAGGCGAACGCCCTCCGAGCCATGACGCCTCCGATGATTAACGTCTTAACTATCTTCGGGCAGAGAGTAGATCCCCGAGCAGCGGAACGGAAGACCGGAGCTCGATTCCGCTCCGCTTCGCGGCCGGTTCGTGTCCTGGGACGACCCCGGGCGCCCCCGCTGCCCCACGTGTCCCAACTGCCCCGTTCCCGTGTTGTGCTGCGGCTTTCCGGCACTGTCGCTGTATCGTGACCGTCTGGCCACCGTGCGGAAGCACGACGGGCGCCCCGGCCGTCAGGCCACTCATCGCACCGGATCTCTCACTGAAAGTGTCTGGTCACAGGTCTGCCACTGGGGGCTGACGAGCGACGGTAAATGTGCTTAGTATCTGCCCACTCGTCGCAATTCCCCTGAACAACGGAGTTCCCATGGCCGCACCGACGTCGGCACCCTCCAGGGCCGCACTGTCGAAAGAGGAACGCAAAGTCCTCTGGAGCACGCTCGCTGGCACGTCGATCGAGTGGTACGACTTCTTCATCTACGCCCAGGCTGCCGGCCTGGTGCTCGCACCTCTGTTCTTCGAGCCACTGAGCAAGGACTCCCCCGGACTGGCCACCATCATCTCGCTGGCCACCATCGGCATCAGTTTCCTCTTCCGCCCGCTCGGCGCCATCGTGGCAGGCCGCTTCGGCGACCGGCTGGGCCGCAAGAAGATGCTGGTCTTCACTCTGGTGACGATGGGCGCCGCGACCGCCCTCATCGGACTGTTGCCCACGTACACCGAAATCGGCCTTGCCGCGCCGATCGTGCTGATGCTGCTGCGCATCGTCCAGGGCTTCTCCGCGGGCGGTGAGTGGGGCGGCGCCGCACTGATGTCCGTGGAACACGCGCCGGTGAACCGGCGAGGTCTGTTCGGCGCGTACCCGCAGATCGGTGTCCCGATCGGCATGATCCTGGCCACCGGTGTGCTGTGGACGATGACCACCGTGACCACCCCGGAGCAGTTCGAGGCGTGGGGCTGGCGGGTGCCGTTCCTGGTGTCCGTGCTGCTGGTCGGCATCGGCTACGCCATCCGCCGCTCGGTGGAGGAAAGCCCGGTCTTCAAGGAGATGCTGGAGCGCAAGAAAGCGTCGTCGGCGCCGCTGCGCGACCTCTTCCGCCGCAATGCCAAGCAGGTTCTGCTCACCGCGCTGATCTTCGTGGCCAACAACGCCGCCGGTTACCTCGTCATCGCGTACTTCATCTCTTACGGGACGAAGGTGCTGGAGATGCCGAGGCCGTCGGTGCTGCTCGCCGCCGTGTTCGCCTCCCTCGGCTGGTTGATCTTCACGCTCTACGGCGGCGCGCTGTCCGACCGCCTCGGGCGCGTGCGGACGTTCCAGATCGGCTACGCCTTCGTGTTCGTGTGGATGCTGCCGATGTTCTGGCTCATCGACCTCGGCAACATCATCGTGTTCGCGCTGGCGCTGTTCGTGCTGACGTTCGGGCTCGGCCTGTCGTACGGACCCATGTCGGCGATGTACGCGGAGATGTTCCCGGTGTCGGTGCGCTACTCCGGTGTGTCGATCGGGTACGCGCTCGGCGCGATCCTCGGCGGCGCGTTCGCCCCGATGATCGCGGAGCTGCTCATGCAGAAGACCGGATGGTCGGGCTCCATCGGCATCTACATCATGGTTCTGGCGGTGGTGTCCTTCGCCGGCGCCTCGGCCGTCAAGGAGCCGAAGGGCGTCGATTTGGGCATCGCGAAGAACGACTGAAACCACGCGTGTCCGCACTTCCCGCACGCGTGTCCGCACCTCTCGCACGGGTGTCCGCAGTTCCTGCACGCGTGTCCGCACTTCTCGCACGCGTGTCGGAAGAACTGACGCGGGCACCCGTGTGATCAGCGGACCCGGCGGTCCAGGTGGGGCGCGGGCACAGAATCAGCAGCGAACGGCGGCGAGACCGGTTCTCGCCGCCGTTCGCTTTGCCTGAAGGTCCGCTTCCCGCAGCGCAGTGATCGCACTCCACGCGGCAACGGCAGGCAGGTCGGCCTTCCCCCGCTCCGCCGGTGAGGCGGACGTCTTCTCCGCCGCACGACCACAACCGGTGACCTGGCACACAGAAGGCTGCCACCCTGTGCATCAGGTGCCGACACCCGTGCATCAGGTGCCGACACCCGCGCATGAAGTGCAAAGACCTGTGCGGGAAGTGCCGACAATCGTGCACACAGTGCGGACACGCGCGCACGGTTTGGGACGGCGCCGTTGCCAGTCGTTCGACAGATGCCCGGGCACGCTCGCCGCTCATACCGTGTGGGCATGGATCTCACCGGTCAACACGGGCCTTCGGCCGACATCCGTCCCCTTGCCATCACCGAACCTCTCGGCGAATCGGACGAGGCCGCCCTGCGTGCCCTCGTGCAGGACATCGAGACCGGGTTCAACGAGAAGCGTCCCGACATCCTCGACGGCGCGTTCACCGAGGACACCGTCGTCGTGGTGCCGGACGGCACTCTGATCCGGGGCTGGAGCGATCTCATCGCCTACCACACACGGCGCCTGTCCTCGGTGGTGCACGACTGGCGAATCCGGGCGAACGTCCTCGGAATCGCCCGCATCGACCGTGACACCGCGATCGTCCACATGCGGCAGGACATGGACACGGCGGAACGGTCGTTCGCCAATCACGGGACGATCGTGGCCGTTCGCAGGGACGGCCGGTGGTGGATCGCCGCGCTGCACAACACCAACGTCACCAGCGTCGAGCAGTGAAGGGAACATCGACCATGGTCATGGTGGTTTTCGGGGCCACGGGCAACATCGGCCGCCCTGTCGCCGCGGGTCTTCGCGCGGCGGGGCACGAGGTCAGGGTGACGACGCGCGATCCCGGCTCGGCCGCGTTCCCACCCGGCTGGCACGTCGTGGCCGCCGACCTGCTCCGGCCCGAAACCCTCCCCGCGGCGCTGGAGGGCGCCGACGGCGTGTTCGTCTACGCCGTCGAGGAGGGCGCTCGCGAGTTCGCTCGCGCGGCGGAGAAGGCTGGCGTGCGGCACGTGGTGTTGCTGTCGTCCGAGGCTGTCACTCACGAAGGAGCCGAGGACTCGCCGATCGCGCGCCAGCACCGTACCGTCGAGGTCGCGCTTGAGGAGTCCACACTCGACTGGACGTTTCTGCGTCCAGGCCTGCTGGCCACCAACACCCGCTGGTGCTGGCAACGACCGATCCGGGAGGCCGACCGGGTCCGGCTGCCCTACCCCGGCGCGCACACCGCACCCGTTCACGAGGACGATCTCGCGGCACTCGCGGTCACCGCGCTGACCAGGCCGGGACACGAGCGCCGCGCCTACCGTGTGCTCGGCCCCGAATCGCTGACGCTGGCCGAGCAGATCCAACACGTCGCCGAGGCACGGGGGCGGGCCATCACAGTCGAGCACGTGACACCTGACGAGGCGCGGGCAGAACTCGGCGCCATGATGCCCGAGGTGGCGGTCGAGGCGATGCTCGCGCACTGGGCGGCGCAGGACGGCAGGCGCGCCGAGATCTCGACCGTCGTGGAGGAGGTCACGGGTCGTCCTGGGCGCACGTTCGCCGAGTGGGCCGCCGACCACGCCGCCGACTTCCTGTGACGACGTGGCGGCATCGGAGGTCGGCGCGCCCCGACACGTGGCGGCATCGACGAGCACAGCGTCGGGCGCGCGCCGATAGGCGTGCACAAAACGCGAACACGCGCAGAGGAGTGCCGACGCACGTACACAGACTGCGGACGCACGCATACAGAGTGCAGACAACGTGCATAAAGTGCGGGCACGCGCGCACCAGCTGCAAACACCCGTGCACAGGGTGCGGACACGGGTGACGGCCCCGGGCGATCAGGGGTTCGCCGCGGCCCTTCGGGTTGCCGCGATGACCCTGCCCAGGGTCTCGTGCAGTTCCTGCAGCTCGCCGACCTCCATGCCGAGCCGCTCGACGATCTGGTACGGGATCTTCTCCGCCTCGGCGCGCAGCGCCCTCCCCGACTCGGTGAGATCGACGGCGAGCGCACGCTCGTCGGCGCGGTCGCGGTCGCGGGTGACGTAGCCGAGGGCCTCAAGCCGCTTGAGCAATGGCGACAGTGTCGCCGGTTCCGCACACAGCAGCTCACTGAGCGACTTGATCGACATCGGGGCGTTCTCCCACAACGCCAGCAGCACCAGGTATTGCGGATGGGTCAGGCCGTACGGCTTCAGCAACGGCCGGTAGAGCCCGATGACGCTGCGGGACGCGACAGAGAGCGCGAAGCACACCTGCCGGTCGAGCGCCAGCGGGTCGTCGCCCAGGTCGATCTGCATCCACACCATCCTAAAACGTTTAATGCACTAACTGTTAGGGTGCTGAGCATGTCTGCCAAGCCGCGTCGCCCCGGTCCCCATCGCTGGTTGTGGTACGCACTCGGCGGGCGACTTCCCGAAACCTACCGGGACTGGGTTCTGCTGGATCTCACCGGCAAGAGCTGGCTGTGGCGGCACTGCCTGCGCACGACGTTTCTCGTCGGCCCGCTGAGTGCCGCGTGGCTGCTGTTGCCCGGACCCCTCGGGCTGCGGCTGAGCCTGGTGTTGCTGGCCGCGCTGGTCGGCTATTTCTACTCGTTCGCCTTCGCCGAGGAGAACGCCGAGCACCGCCTCACCAAGCACGGCTACGAGTACGGAACGGGCAAGCGCATCCGCGCCGAGGCCAAGGCCGAGGCTGAGGCCGACATCCGCGAGCGCTACCTCGCCCGCTACCGAAGTGAACCGGGCGAAGGATCGGCTGCGGCCGCGCCTTCAGCGAGTGAGGGCCACCACTGACAACGGCTCGCCCCGTCGTCGTCTGGAACCTTCTGGAACGGCAACCCGGCGGTCGTCGGGCGCCGAGTTTGGTGGAAGATCAGCTCATGTCCTCGAATCGCCGTGACCTCGTGCGCCGACAGTTCGATCTGACGTGGTCCCTCCTCGACCTCCATCTCACCGAGCTGGTCGCCGAAGACTTCGTGTGGGAGCCCGCTCAGCATTGCGGGACGATGCGGCAGGACACCGGCGGAACCTGGGTCGCCGACTTCGCGGAGTCGGAACCCCACCCCATTCCCGTTCCCACCATCGGCTGGGTCACTTGGCACCTCGGCTGGTGGTGGACTGCGGCCCTCGATCACGCACGAGGACGAAAGCCCCGAGGGCACGACGAAATCCCGTGGCCGGGCGTGGGAGAGGCCACGATCGACTGGGTGCGAGGTCTACGCGCCGAGTGGATCGCGGTGCTGGACCAGCTGTCCGACGAGGATCTGGACTCCACGGCGTCGTTCCCGTGGCCGGAAGAGGCGGGCCGCACGGTCGCGGACACGGTGGCATGGGTCAACGCCGAGCTGATGAAGAACACGGCCGAGATCGGTCAGCTCAGAGTGCTGCGTGCCGCGACGTCTCACTCCACAACCGACGCGCCGTAGTCCCCTCGGCGGAGCGCCGCCATGGGCGGCTTTCTCCGAAAGCCCCGGCCGGCGCCGGTCGGCACGGGATGGCTCGCCACGGGAACACTGACCCTCCTGCCGCTCCGCGACGGGATCAGGGCTGGCCTCCGGCCTCGATAAGCAAGACCTCCAATGCCGTGCTCTGCCCACATTCGATCGTTCACCGAACCATCGGTGATATCGAGGTCGCTGGACTACAGCGGCATATAGCCGTTACTCGCGGCCAGGCTGAGGCCGACATCCGCGAGCGCTACCTCGCCCGCTACCGGCAACCGGAGTGAGCCGGGGCGCCCACGCGGTCGGACAGTCCATAGCCGACGCCACGCACAGTGCGCACGATATCCGGAGAGCCGAGCTTGTGTCGCAAGCTGCTCACATGCACCTCAAGAGTGCGCGCGACCCCCTTCCAAGTCGTGGACCACACCTCGGCCAGGATCTGCTCCCGGCACACGACCATCCCGCCGGCCCGCACCAGCACGAGGAGAAGGTCGAACTCCTTACGGGTCAAGGCTATTTCCCTGCCTTGCCGCTGTACGGTGCGGCGGGCCACATCGATCACGAGATCGGAAAGACGAAGCTGCGCCCGAGCCGGATATCGGCTACGCCGGATGAGGGCGTTCATGCGTGCGTTCAGCTCAGCGAAGCTGAACGGTGTGACGACATAGTCATCAGCACCGGCCCACAGGCCGCGAAGACGTTCGGCTTCGGTGTCTCGCCGGGTGACGACGATGACCGGAGTCGTGTCGGTAGCCCGGAAGCATCGCAACCAGGCGATCCCGTCCCCTCGGGCAAGCCACAGATCCAGCAGGATCAGGTCCGGCCGAGGCGACACCGGTATGGACTCGAAGGAGCACGTACTGACCACCTCGTGCCCATGGCGCCGCAACATGGTCGCCATCATTTCGACGAGTCTTTCGTCATCATTGACGAGAAGGATCCGCACCCGGCAATCCTAGGGTCGGCCGATCGCGATGTCGATCATTGACGGGAGGACGAGACGACCTCTCGTGCGCGCTGATATCGCTCGTCGAAGAACTGTCGCACTCTGTCCAATTCGTTCTGGTGCTGTGCGAGAACCTCGCTCTCGTACTGGCTGAGCAAAGAGAGCCTCGTACCCAGGTAGTCCACCTCGTCCCGGCAGGTCGCCAGCGCCACCGCCGTCTCGATCTCTTCCTCGGTCGGCGGGCCCGCCCACCTCGGATCGTTGACGACCGCGAACGGGTTCGGAGCATCCGTTCCCGTCGCCGTTTCGAAGCAGTCAGCCCATCGCCGGGTCGCCTCGATCATCACGGGGTCTTGCGCAGCGAGGTCCCCGGCCGTTTTCCGGAGCGCGAGCACGGTGTTGATCGCGTCCAGCTCCGCTCCCGGTGCCGTGCCCTCGACGGGACGGTCGAGACCATCCGACAGTCGCTCATCCGCCTCCCCGACGCACCCGTCCTCGGGAACGGCCACGCCGTTGCGCGACCTCAGCACTGGTCCGCCGTTGTCCTCCTGAATCCGCCAGCCGTTCAACACGGCGACCCGGTCTGCCCAGAGCCGGGCCGAGTCCGGTCGCGTGCCGCCGCTCGCGTCCGCCCGTGCCATGCCCTGCTCGGGAGGATGGAATCCGTGACGACGAGCCAGCTCCACCGGCACCTCGACCGCCTGCGCACGCTCACGCAACCTGGTCACAAGGCCTCCATCGACCGGGAGCATCGGCCGATCCTGTCCGAGCCCGTAGCGATTCAGACACTGTCTGGCCAGCAGATCACGGGCCACGGCCGTCACACGGTCCGCCTCAGGAGTCGGCAGATAGTCGTCAAGGGGCGATGTCGCCGCGTTGGCCCGGTCGCCGGACTCTCGCGGCAGGTCGGCACCGCAGCCTCCCGTCCCGACCACGACGGCCGCCGACAAGCAGGCCAGGATCAGCACACGAATCGCTTGTCCGCGCAACGGATACCTCCGGGAGAACGACTCCCCGGCCAGGGCGGTGCCCATGACCGGGGAAAGTGGACAACGACCTGCCTGTCTGCCGCTCAGGTCACCCCGTAACCGGCGCGACCGCAGTGCTCCGGATCCTGCTCGCTGTACTCGCCGGTGCAGGCGTAGTACTCGACCATCATTCCCTCAGGCGTGTAGGCACCACCGTTACGGTCGTAGGTGGCACACACCCACTGCGTGCCTGCGCCCTTGGTGTTCCACACCGGTTTCCAGTAGAAGTACGCGGGCAACCGCACCGAGTTGGGGTCCCACCACTTCCCCAGCGCCACAGCGGAACGGCCGTCCGCTTTCGCGTCCCACGAGCACAGCTTGTCGCCGTACGACACGAACTTCGCCCGCCCAGCGTTGTCGCTGGAGTAGATCACGGAACCGTCGTCACCTGCCTGCGCGGCCGGAACCTGCCCGGTCACCGCGCTCGCCGCGCAGAACGCCATGGCCGCGAACGCGGCACCCAGCACTCTCCGCACCGTTGTCTTCGTGAGCAACTGGTACTCCCTTCATGGGTCGGGACCGCGAGCCAGGCGTGCCCGCGTCGGGTTCCCCCTTCGCCGGAGTGCTGGCGCGAGCGGCCCGCTCGGCAAGGTGACCGTAGCCCCGTGGCCCCCGCTCGGCCGCGACCCACGGCCGGCACTGAGGTTCCGTTGAGGTTTCCGGAGCCGGAATCATCCGGAAGCTGGGTGTGTTGCGGCTCTCGGCCGCCCGACCGGACGCGGACC
Organism: Saccharomonospora xinjiangensis XJ-54; assembly: GCF_000258175.1. Taxonomy (NCBI): domain Bacteria; kingdom Bacillati; phylum Actinomycetota; class Actinomycetes; order Pseudonocardiales; family Pseudonocardiaceae; genus Saccharomonospora; species Saccharomonospora xinjiangensis. Next base: position 4,742,278 of record NZ_JH636049.1, read on the forward strand.
GCAAGCCCGATGTCCCGGCGTCATTCGCGGCTGCCACCAAAACGACGACCGGCACCAGATGCGGCGCCGGTCGTTTCGATGGTTCGTCGCGGGGACGGCGGCCTCTCCTGCCGTCCCCGCGACGGGATCAGGGCTGGGCTCCCGCTTCGGTGAGCAGGATGTCCACGGCCTCGTCATTGCGCCGGGTCTCGGGTTCGATCCGCTCGTCGGGCGGGTAGAATCCGCCGATCCCGCCCCCGCTGGCCGGATACATCTCGAACGTCAGGCTGAGAATGCCGTGCTCGGCCCACATCCAGTCGTTCACCGAACCATCGGTGATGTAGAGGTCACTGGACTGCTGCGGCGTGTAGCCGTTGCTCGCGGCGAGCTTGCGCCCAACCTCCTGGAAGCGGCGCGCCTCCTCCCGCGACATGGTGTCGGTGGTGTCGGAGTAGGTGTAGCCGTAGGGCCACAGCACCAGCTCGGAGTAGGTGTGGAAGTCGATGTGTGCCTTGATCTGCTGACTCCCACCGACCACACGGGACTCGACGAACGACGCGACGGCCCGCGTCTCGGGTGCCGAGAACGCCGAGGTGCCCCGGTAGGTGTCACTGTAGGGCGATCCGCTCGATCCGCCGCAGCAGCCCCACTTGTAACCCCAGTTGCGGTTCAGGTCGGTGCCGTAGTAGCCCTGCCGGTTCTTCCGCCAGCCCTTGTAGCGCCCGCCTTCGATGTCGTACTCCGACCCGTCGGGGTTGACCGACGGGATCACGTAGATCTCGCGCGTGTTCACCAGCTCCGTGACCGTGGGGTCGGTTCCGTACTCGTCGGTGAACCGCTCGACGATGCGCAGGCACATCTCGGTGGTCAGATGTTCCCGTGCGTGCTGGTTGCAGGTGAACAGCACCTCGGGTTCGTCCTCGTCCTGCGCGACGTTGTCGCTGATCTTCATCAGGTGCAGGGCTCGGCCCTGGTACGAGGAGCCCGCACTCGACAGCGACGCGATATCGCCGTGTTCACTGTCCGCTCGCTGGAGCACCTCCGTGAGTTCGCCGTAGGTGTGATAGCCCTCGTCGCCTGCCGGGAACTCGTCGGCCGACGTCGCCATGTCCGGGTTCCGCGCAGCGAGCAGGTCTTCGACGTCGCCGACGCGCTCGACGTCGATTCCCTTGGCCTGCAACGACTTCGCGAGGGCTGCGCTCGCCGAGAACGTCGTCACCCCGTCGCTCGTACCCCAGATGTCCGCGCCAGAACGCGCGATGGCGGTCCGTTGTGCGCTGTCCGTGCCTCGCGCCTCGTACAGCATCCGATCGTTGTCGTCCTGCGCCGCGCCCGCCGGCGCGACCGATGCAGCGAGCAGCAGCAATCCCGCTGCCGCGATGGATCCCCGACGCAGAATTTTCATGCAGTGAGGCTGACCGAGCCCGTGGACGAGAACAACCCGTCGAAAGTCGGGACCGGACGACCCCGCCCGGTTTCACCGAATGAGCCGCCCGTTCGATTTCCAGGTCCTTGACAGTCCTCTAAGGACTCGCTGGGTGCGGCCAGGACCGGGGGCCGCCCCACCGCGTGGTCGCACCAGTCATGCGCTCAGCGGTGAGCGGTTCGACACTGTGAAACGCGCGGATCGAACGGTCAGTCCGCCGCCGAGCCAACCTCGAAGATCGGCATCGTCATCGCAGTCGCCTCACTCCGTTCTCACCGTTGTTTACGGCCCAGCACGATCCGAAGTGTACGAGTCGGGACACGAAGACCCGGCCGTTCGAGGAAGTTCGGCATCGATCTTGACCAGTTCCTCCCAAGCGGACAATGCCCCGCGACGTGCGACGCGCCGATCAGCCTGCGCGGCGCACCCGCACGACGCTGTCGTGGCGCCGTCCAGGGCGGCCCTCGGGGTCGGTCAGTTCGCTCTCGACGGTCTCGGCCACCTCGACCGTCCACTGCCCGTCCGACAGCCGCAGCGCACCGACGACCTCCTCGACGGCGGGAAAGTGCACATCCTGCGGCGGTGAGTCCACCCAGGACGGCCATGCGGCGTGGCTGCCGATCACCAGCACGCCACCCGGCGCCACCGAATCGAGCGCGCGACGGAGGATGTCCTCCCGCTCGCCCTCCTCCGCCACGGGCGAGTGCAGGAACTGCGCCGAGACGAGGTCGAACGACCCTTCGGGCAGCGACCGGGCGAGATCGTGCCGCTGCCAGGTGATGCGGTCGCCGACTCCGGCCTCGGCCGCGTGGCCCTCGGCCCTGCGCAACGCCGTAGCCGACACGTCCACCGCCGTCACCCGCCAGCCCTGCCGCGCGAGCCAGATGGCGTCGCCACCCTCACCGCAGCCGAGATCCAGCGCGGTCCCCGGCGTCACGCCTTCCACCTCGCGTACCAGCAGCGCATTGGGCTTGCCGCTCCAGACGGAATCCTTCTCCTCGTAGAAGTCTTCCCAGAATCGCTCCGCGGATTGCTCGCCGGGGCTGGGCCTCCACCGGTGACTGTCATCGTGGTTGTACTGATCCCGCTGATCCCGCTGATTCGCCGATGTCATGACACCACTGTGAGACACGCAAGGCGCGCCGCTCCAGCTTTGTTGCCGGTCCCGCAAAATACCGTGCCGGAACGTCACGTCCCGGCGGCGACGTCCACCGGGACGTCGAGCAGGTCGAGAAACGCCGTGGCCGCCGGCCGGGGGTCGGAGCGGCTCCAGATCACGTACTCGACCCGTTGCGGCGCGTCGCTCACGGGGATCGTGGCGACACCGGTGAGCCGTGGCACGAACCGCGAGGGAAGCATCGCGACACCGAGACCCTGCTGCACGAGCCGCACCATGATGTCCACCGCGCCGACCTCCAGAGCGACCTCGCGGTCGATGCCCGCGGCCTCGAAGGCCAGATCCGACTGGGCGCGGCCGGCCGAGTCGGCGGGGAAGTCCACGAAGACCTCCGCCGCCAGACTGCGCAGCGCCACCTCGGTCTCACCGGCGAGCGGGTGGTCCGGGGCGACCACGGCGACATGCCGGTCCCTGGTCAGCTCCCACGCCCGCACCCCGCGCGGTTCCACGGTGGCGGGCAAGCCGAGGAACGCGATGTCGAGGTCGCCGTGCTTGACCTGCTCGACGAGGTCGAGGCTGTGCCCCTGACGCAGGTGGATGCGCACGTGCGGGTAGCGGGTGTGGAATCGCGTGAGCGCGGCGGGAACATCGACGGCCGCGACCGTGGGGATCACGCCGAGCGCCAGCCTGCCCCGCACCTCGCCGAGCGCCGCGGCGGCGTCGATGACGGCCCGCTCGGCGGCGGCGAGGCACTGCCGCGCGGCGGGGAGGAACGCCTCACCGGCGGCGGTCAGCCGCACGCGGCGGCTGGTGCGGTCGAAGAGCCGCCCGCCCAGTTCGCGTTCCAGCCTGGCGATCTGGTGACTCAGCGCCGACTGGACGACGAGACATCGCTCGGCCGCTCTCGTGAAGCTCTTCGTCTCGGCCACCGCGACGACGTAGCGGAGCTGCTGCAATTCCATCGATCCATGATTCAGCACGATCAATCACATGACAAACATGTGTTGGACTCATGGATCGAGTCGCCGAAAACTGGGGGTATGGCAGTCCTCTCCCCGTCCCGCCCGAGCACCGGCCGCGCCGGACGCACGGCGATCACGGCACTCGCCCCCGCCGTGTGGGGCACGACCTATGTGGTGACCACCGAGTTCCTCCCGCCGGGGCACCCGTTCTTCGCCGCGCTGCTCCGCGCGCTGCCCGCCGGGCTCATCGCGCTCGCAATCACCAGGACCCTGCCGCGCGGGATGTGGTGGGGCAGGGCCGCGATCCTCGGTGTGCTCAACATCGGATTGTTCTTCCCTCTGCTCTTCGTGGCGGCCGAGCGGCTTCCCGGTGGTATCGCCGCGACGCTGGCCGCGAGCCAGCCGGTGATCGTCGTGGTGCTCGCCGTGGTGTTGCTGCGCGAGCGGCCTTCGGGGTGGCGCACGTCGTGGGCGGTGGCCGGTGTCGTCGGCGTCGGCCTCGTGGTGCTGCGGCCGTCCTCGGCCGCGTTCGACCTCGTGGGAGTGTTCGCTGCGCTGGGCAGCGCGGCCAGCATGGCGCTGGGAGTGACCCTCACCAAACGCTGGGGGCGGCCGGACGGCATCGGCCCCACCGCGTACGCGTCGTGGCTGCTCACCGCCGGTGGCCTGTTCCTGCTGCCGGTCACGCTGATCGCCGAGGGGGCCCCACCCTCCGTTGACGGTCCCGCCGTGCTCGGCTACCTCTGGCTGGGCATCGTCGGCGGGCTGCTGGCCTACATCGTGTGGTTCCGCGGGATCGCCGAGTTGCCGGTCACCTCGGTCGCCCTGCTCGGCCCCCTGTCCCCGATCGTCGCCGCGCTGCTGGGCGTGCTGGTGCTCGGCGAGACGCTGGGACCGCTCCAGCTCGCGGGCTTCGCCCTCACCGTCGCGGCCGTCACCGCAGGACAGCTGTCGCCGCGTTCGTCCCGCTCCGCCATGGAAAACCCGAGAACCCCGAAGGAAAGGACACACCAGTGAAGATCATCGTCCTCGGTGCCACCGGCATGGCTGGCTCGCGAGTGGTCACCGAGGCGCTCGCCCGTGGCCACGAGGTTGTCGGTGTGTCCCGCCATGGCGCACCGGACACGCCCGGAGTGACCGCCGTCAGCGCCGACGTCACCGACGTCGAGCGCATGACCTCGCTTCTCGCGGTGGCCGACGCGGTCGTGTGCGCGACCCGGCCGCGCCCCGGCGAGGAACACACGGTGCCTGCCACCACGGCTGCCGTGCTCGACGCGGCGGCGGCCGCGGGGACCAGGGTCGTCGTCGTCGGTGGTGCGGCACCGCTGTCCAGCCCCGGCCGCCCCGGACTGCTCGTTCTCGACGACCCGCGCTACGTTCAGGAGGCCTGGCGCGACGCGGCCGTCGCCAGTGTCGAGCAGTTCCGCGTGTGCGAGAAGCACTCCGCCGACTGGGTCTATCTCAGCCCCGCCGCGATGCTGGAGCCGGGCGAGCGCACCGGCCGGTACCGGCGCGGCGGCACCACGCTCGTCGCCGCACCGGACGGCACGTCCCGCATCTCGGCCGAGGACATGGCCGTGGCCGTGCTCGACGAGATCGAGCAGCCCTGCGGGCAGCGGCACCTCGGCGTCGGGTACTGACACCCGGCGAGGAAAAGAGTCCCTTATGGACCGGATTCGCCAGGAGTTCCGGAGCCCTGGCGAATCCGGTCCTTCCCGCTCACGGCGTTCCGCCGACCCCGGCGCCTGCTCTCGGCCACCGCCGCCCGAGGCCGGGCGTGCGCACGTGCATGGTGGTGGGCGGCTCGTGCCGTTGGGGCAGCAGGTGCAGCCGTTGCAGACCGTCCACATCGGTGTCTGGTACGGCGGAGCGGCAGTCGCAGTCTCCCTCGTCGAAGCCCGCGAACCGGTAGGCGATCTCCATCATGCGGTTGCGATCCGTGCGGCGGAAGTCGGCGAGCAGATGCGCACCGGCCTCGGCTGCCTCGGTCGCGAGCCAGTTCAGCAGCACCGTGCCGACCCCGAAGGACACCACCCGGCAGGACGTGGCCAGCAGCTTGAGGTGCCAGGCTGGGCCACGATTCTCCAGCAGCAGCACACCGATCGCGCCGTGCGTGCCGAACCGGTCGGCCAGGGTGGCGACAAGCACCTCGTGGTCGTCGTCGCCGAGCAGCCCGCGCAGCGTCTCGTCCGAGTAGTGCACGCCGGTGGCGTTCATCTGGCTGGTGCGCAGCGTCAGCTCCTCCACCCGGCTCAGCTCTACCTCCGTGGCACGGAAGACGTCGAGTTCGAGTTTCAGCGATCGCAGGAACTCCTCGTCGGGGCCGGTGAACTCCTTGCGCTCGGCGTCGCGCCGGAAGTTGGCCTGGTACATGGCGCGGCGCTTGCCCGAATCGACGGTGCGCGTGGCCGGGGTGAACTCGGGCAGTTCCGTCAGCGTCGCCGCCTGCTCGGCCGGGTAGCACCGCACCTCGGGAAGGTGGAAGGCCACCTCGGCGCGTTCGGCCGGCTGGTCGTCGATGAACGCGATGGTGCGGTGGGCGAAGTTGAGGCGTTCGGCGATGGAGCGCACTGACTCCGACTTCGGACCCCAGCCGATCTCGGCGAGGACGAAGTACTCCGCGATGCCCAGCTCCTCCAGCCTGGCCCACGTGGGTTCGTGGTCGTTCTTGCTCGCCACCGCCTGGAGGATGCCACGGGAGTCGAGTTCGGCGACGACCGCTCTGATGTCGTCGGCCAGCGTCACCTCCCCGTCCTCCAGCAGCGTCCCCTTCCACAGCGTGTTGTCCAGGTCCCAGACCAGGCACTTCACTGTGGTCACGTGCTCGGTGTGCTCGCTCACCGGTGCCCTTCCTTCCGGTCCGCGACCGCTCCGCCAGCGGCGCCGAGGGCGTGCCGCGCCAGGATCAGCTCGCAGATCTCGCTACTGCCCTCGATGATCTCCATCAACTTCGCGTCCCGGTACGCCCTGGCGACCGGGTGGCTGTGCCGCGCGCCCGCCGAGGCGAGCACCTGCACGGCGGAGGCCGCGCCTTCCGCGGCGTTGCGGGAACTGACGTACTTCGCCAGCACCGTCGCCGACACGGCGTCGGGCGAACGCGCGTCCCAGCACGCGCTCGCGTGCGCGCACATCCGCGTCGCCGTCTGCTCGGCCGTCCACAAGCCAGCGATGTGCCGCGCGACGAGCTGATGATCGGCCAGCGGGCTGCCGAACTGCTCGCGCTCCCGCGCGTGTGCGGTGACCTCGGCCAAGCACGCGCGGAGGATGCCGACGCACCCCCACGCCACCGACATCCGCCCGTAGGACAGGGCGGTGGTCACCAGCAGCGAGGTGGGGAACTCGCCGCCTCCGAGCACGCTTCCCGCGTCGAGGCGCACGCCGTCCAGCCGCACGACGGCGTGCCCCGCCGCCACGCACCCCAGCGGTTCGGGCACCCGCTCCACGGTCACGCCGGGCGCCGACGTCGGCACCACGACGGCCGCCGAACCGCTGCCGTGCCTGCCGAACACCACCACGAGGTCGGCGTAGCAGGCGGCGGTGATCCAGACCTTCTCCCCCGTCACCACCACGGAGTCGCCGTCCGGTTCGATGCGGGTCGTCATCGCGGCGAGGTCGCTGCCCGCGCCGGACTCGCTGAACGCCACGGCCGCCACCTCGCCGCCACGCGCCAGCCTCGGCAGCAGCTCCGCGCGCTGCTCGCGATCGGCGAGCCGCTGCACGGTCCACGCCGCCATGCCCTGCGAGGTCATGAGGCTGCGCAGGGAGCTGCACCGGCTGCCGACGAACGCGGTGAACTCCCCGTTGTCCGCGCTGCTCAGGCCCAGCCCGCCGTAGCGGGAGGCCACCTGCGCGCACAGCAAGCCCCGCGTGGCGAACTCGCGCACCACCTCGTCCGGGATGACGCCGTCGCGGTCCCACGAATCAGGCCCCTGCCCGATCAGGGCGTCCGCCGACTCACGCAGCTCCGCCAGCCCGGCGGGCTCACCCATCGTGGTTCTCCTCGCGAAGCCTCCGCACGAGGTCGGTCATCACGCGCACGGTGCGGAAGTTGTCCAGCCGCAGATCCCGGCCCACGATCTCGATGTCGAAGGTCTCCTCAAGGAACACGACGAGTTCGGTGGCGAACAACGACGACACCGCGCCGCTGTCGAAGAGGTCGGTGTCCGGCTCCCAGGTGAGCTTGGTGCGCTGTTCGAGGAAACCGGAGATCCGCTCCGCGACGGCCTCGGTGGTCTGCTCGGAAGCGGTGGTCATGGCACGGTCCTTTCAGTAGTCGTAGAAGCCCCTGCCGGATTTCCGGCCGAGGTGTCCTGCCTGCACCTTGTCCAGCAGCAGCTGATCCGGCCTGCACCCCTCGTCGCCCGTTCTGGCGTGCAGGACCCGCAGCGAGTCGGCGAGGTTGTCGAGCCCGATCAGGTCGGCGGTGCGCAGCGGTCCTGTGCGATGCCCGAGACAGCCCTCGAAGAGGGCATCGACGGTCTCCGGTGGCGCGGTTTTCTCCCGCACCACCCTGATCGCGTCGTTGAGCATCGGGTGCAGCACACGGCTGGTGACGAACCCGGGGTGATCGGCCACCACGAGCCAGCGGCGGCCCAGCGCGGTGAGCACGGAGCCGAGCGCGGCCTGCGCGGCGTCGCCGGTGCGGCGGCCCCGGATCACCTCCACCATCGGGATCAGGTAGGGCGGGTTCATGAAGTGGGTGCCGAGGAAGTCCTCCGGCCGTGCCACCGCGTCGGCCAGTTCGTCGATCGGGATGGACGAGGTGTTGGACACCACCGGTGTTCCCGGCTTGACCAGTGCGGAGATCTCGGCGAGAACAGCGGCTTTCACCTCGGCCGTTTCGGTGACGGCCTCGATGACGGCACTCGCGTCCGCGCCGCTGCCCGCGGAGGTCGCGGTGCGCAGCTCACCGGGTTCGGTGTCTTCGGGCAGAGCGCCCATCAGCGTCGCGAGCTTCAACTCCTGGCGGATCTTGCGGCGCGCCCTGTCGAGGATCTGTTCATCGACGTCGATCAGCGTGACCGGCAGCCCGAAGCCGACGGCGAGCGTCGTGATGCCCACCCCCATGACCCCGGCGCCGAGCACCACGAGTGTGTGTTCGTCCTGTTCCATGACACCTCCACGAAGAATGCGGTCCCGGTTCCGTGCTCTCGTTGTCGCCCCGGCCGCTCACCCGGCCCTGGTGTCCAGCGCCGGCAGCACGACACCGAGCGCGGTGGCCAGATCGCCGCGCCGCACGGCGCTCCAGAACCGGCTGTCGGCGTCGGAGCCCTCGGCGACGTCGTCAAGGGGAAGTTCGACCCTCCTCCCGCCTCGGCACGCTCCCCGGAGATCGACGGCGGTGCCGTGCACGTGGGCCTCGGCGACGGAGGTCAGCAGGCGCGCCGCATCGCTCTCTCCCATGCGCAGCGTCCCGATCGCGGTGGCCCGTGCTCCCACCTCCGCCGCGATCTCCTCGATCGGGGCGACAAGCAGCGGGTGCGGGGACGGTTCGACGAACGTGCCGAACCCACGCCGCAGCAACGTGCGCACGGCGTTGTCGAACAACACCGGCCTGCGCAGGTTCTCGTACCAGTACTCCGCGTCCAGCTCAGCGGTGTCGAGCACTCCCCCTGTGACGGTCGAGCAGAAGAGGACGTCGGACGCCTCGCACCGGAGCGGGCCCAGCTCGTCGATGAGCGCACTGTGGATGGCATCGACCTGCGCGGAATGCGACGCGAAATCGGAGACGATCCGCGCCACGCGCACACCCTCGTCCACCAGCCCGGCGAAGAACTCCTCGATCGCGGCAGGCTCACCGGCGACGCTCGTGGTGCGTGGCCCGTTCACCGCGGCGACCGCGATCCGGTCGTCCCACGACGCCAGCCGCTGCCGCACCTCGGTGGCGGGCAGCGGCACGGAGAGCATGGCTCCCTTGCCTGCCAGCGCCCCCGCGATGAGCCTGCTGCGCAACGCCACCACACGCGCCGCGTCCTGGAGTGACAGCGCGCCAGCCACATGTGCGGCGGCGATCTCGCCTTGCGAATGGCCGACCACGGCGGCGGGGCGGACCCCGAACGCGCGCCACACGGCCGCGAGGGAGACCGCCATCGTGAACAAGGCGGGCTGCACGACGTCCACCCTGTTCATCGAGGCCGCGCCGCGACGGCCGCGCACCACGTCCACCAGCGACCAGTCCACGTACGGTTCGAACGCCTCGGCGCAGGCACGCACGCTGTCGCGGAACACGGGCGAGTCGTCCCACAGCCCGCCGCCCATCCCGCGCCACTGCCCGCCCGCACCAGTGAACACCAGCACCACGCCGCCGTCAGGGCTGGCGAGGCCGGACACCACGGCGTCGGAGGGTCGCCGCGCGGCGAGGGCGTCGAGCCCG
>NZ_JH636049.1:4752234-4763565 GCF_000258175.1 Saccharomonospora xinjiangensis XJ-54
CGCCGGTGCGGCCGGACACCGGCCACACGTGCGCGCCGGTGGTGGCGGGTGCGGGCCCGGTGGGTGCGGGTGGTGGCACGGTACTCAACGAGAAACCTCCGGCGGGTCAGCTGGCGCGGCGTGCTGCGCGGTCGTCGAGCAGGGCCGCTGTGGCGGTGAGCAGGTGTTCGGTGACCGAATCGACGTGGCGGCGCTGCCACGGTTCGAGTTCCGTGCCGCGCACCCAGTCGTTGAAGGCCCCCATCGCGGGTCCGCACGGGATGTGGTAATCGACCTTGCGGTCCTCGACACCGTCGCGGGCGAAGGCGAACGCCGAGGTGAGGTAGGTGCGGAACACCTCAGCCATGTCCTGTTTGGACTGCCCGCTCGATCCGATTTCGGCGAGCACCTCGGCGAACGGCCGCCGCAGGTAGTGCCGCTCGATCTGGTCGCGGACGGCGGGGTCGATGTCAACGTAGCGATCGTGTGCGCGCCAGAGCTCGTGCAGCTTCGTGGCACGAGCCGGGTAGAACAGGCCCTTGCGGGCCACGGTGTTCTTGGCGCCCAGCTCGAACATGTCGGGCCATGGAGCCACGTCGATGTCGTGGACGCTCAGCGACCGCAGGATGTCCTTGGCCCTCGCGCTGGTCGCGGCCTCGACCGTGCATTGGTTGATCGATCCGGTGAGCAGGAACTCGGCACCCATGTGCAGGGCCGCCGCGGCGGCCTCCGGCGTGCCGATCCCGCCCGCCGCGCCGACGTGAACCCGTTCGCCGTCGCCTGCCAGCCGGTCGCGCAGGCGCAGCACGGACGGCAGCAGCGTGGTCAGCGTCGCGGGACCGGACAGCCAGCCCGACCCGGCTTCCACCACCACATCCCGCGCCACGGGCAGCGTGGCCGCCCTGGATTCCTCGGCCGCCGTGAGGTGTCCCTGCTCGCGCAGCAGGCGAACCAGGGCGGCGGGGGCCGGGGAGAGCATCTGCTCCGCGATGTCGGTGCGGCTGACCTTCGCCAGCACCGACCCGCCCTTGAGCCGGAACTTCACCAGCCCCGGGGTGATCTCCAGATGCCCCGACGCCTCCACGACGGTGACCCCGAGCCGCAGGTAGAGATCGGCCAGCGCGAGTTCCTTTCCCGGGTCCGAAGGGTGATACGGCAGGGCCGCGCCGAACGGGTTGTCGGACCCCAGTTCGGCCACGATCGCGCCGATCCCGGCCTCCACCTCGGCCATCGGCAACCCGCCCGCGCCGAAGAACCCCATCCCGCCCGCCTTCGCCAGCCGGGACAGCAGCTCCACTCCGGACACGCCGCCGTACATCGATCCGGCGACGCAGGCGTGGGCGAGGCCGTAGCGAGCCCGGAAGGACGCCGACCCGAGCGCGGTGTACTCGCCTGCCCGCTCCGTTCCGGCCGCGATCACGGCGGCAGGGTCGGGCAGCGTGGGTGCCTGCGGGGACATCGTGGCCACCCTGTCCACGGCACCCTGCCCGTCCACAGTGGACGCTGAGGCCACACTTGCCGCGGTGGCCGCCGTCACCGCTGTGGCCGTTGCGCTCGCCCGGCTCTCCTGGTCCGCCCTGGCCGCCGTGGTGACTGTGGCCGCCGGGGCCGTTCCGGCGACTGTCGCCGCTGTGGCCGTCATGTCCGCCGGAGCGGCCGGGGTCGCCTGAACCGGTGTGGCCGCCGCCGTCCCGGCGTTCACGACGTCGCCGCGCTCCTGCCCGGCGACTCCCCCGGCGCTGAAGGCGGGCACGGTCACGCGCGACGGCGTGGCCTCCTCCGCCTCGCTCCCGCGTCGCTGCGCCCACTGCTTGGTGATCTTGGCGACGAGGTTGCGCAGCACCTTCCCCGGCCCGAGTTCGACGAACTCGATCTCGCCGCGCTCCAGCAGGTAGAGCATCGAGTCGAGCCAGCGGACGGGGCTGTCGATCTGGCGCGTGAGCCGGTGCCGCAGCCCTGCCGCGTCGTGCGGGCTGGCGTCGAGGTTGGCGAGCACGGGGATGCGCGGCGCGGCCAGCGGTACCGTCTCCAGGAAGCGGCCGAACTCCCCGGCTGCCGGGGTGACGAACGGCGAGTGCAGCGCCCCGCTCACTCGCAGCCTGCCGTACCGGCCGCCCGCCGCCTCCACGAGCGGCCCGACCGCGTCGAGCCCGCTGTCCTGGCCTGCCAGCACGACCTGGTCGAAGGCGTTGATGTTGGCCACCGACACGCCCTCGATCCCGGCGATCATCGACTCCACCGTGGCGAGGTCGCAGCCGACGACGGCGGCCATCGACCCTGTGGCGACCCTGCCCATCAGCTCGCCCCTGCGCGCCACGAGCCGCAACCCGGTCTCGAAGTCGAACACCCCCGCCGCGAACAGGGCCGCGTACTCGCCGAGGCTGTGCCCGACGAGATAGTCGGGTGGCACGGGGTCCTCCTCGCATCGCGCGAGGTAGGACAGTGCCGACACCACGTAGAGGGCGGGCTGGGTGTACTCGGTGCGCCGAAGCCTGCCCTCGGGGTTGCGCTCGCACAGTTCGCGAATCGAGTAGCCCAGCACGGCGTCGGCGGTGGCGACGTGCCCCGGATAGCGGTCGAACAACTCGGCGCCCATGCCCTGGGACTGCGAACCCTGGCCGGGAAAGCCGTACACCTTCATGGCAACTCCTTTCCCGGCAGGCCCGGAAGCGGTCGAGGACACCTCAGGCGCGGGCGCGGTCCTTGGCGCGGTCGGCGCGGGGATAGTTCTGCGTGCGGGACGGGCCGCGAACGTGGCCCGCACCTCGGAGAGCAGCCTGCGGTCGTGGCCGAACATGCTGAGCACCGGGTAGGAGCGTCCCCGCGCCGGTCCGAGCACGGCCGACGCCAGGTTGTGCAGAGTCCCCGACGGTCCCAGATCGACGTAGCGGTGGGGACCTTCGGCCTCCAGCCCGCGCACCGCCTTCTCGAACTCGATCGGCCCCGAGACCACCGACCAGTAGTGCTCGACGCTGGGCCGGCGCATCCGCTCCCCCGTCGCGCACGACACGATCGGAATGCGGGGTGGCCGCAGCTCCAGCCCGGCCATCAGCCTCGTGCACGCCTCGCGGCGGGAGTCGAGCAGTCGCGAGTGGTACGGATGCTCGACCGCCACGCGCTGGCAGGGGATCTCCGCGACCCGCAACGCCTCCTCCGCGACCCGCAACGCCTCTTCGGATCCCGAGACGACGAAGTGCTGCGGCCCGTTGCGGGCCGCGAGGTCGGTGTGCTCCCGCAGTTCGGGCATCCGCTGGTGCAGGCCGGGATCGGCGAGCACGGCGAGCATCCCGCCTTCGGGCAGCCCTTCGAGCACCCTGGCCTGCGCGACCACCAGCCGGAGGCACTCCTCCACGCCGAACACGCCGGACAGCGCGGCCGCCGTGAACTCACCGAGGCTCGCCCCCAGTAGCACATCGGGTTCGACTCCGTCCGAACGCAACAGCTCCGCCAGCGCCAGTTCGACCATCACGATCGCCGGGTGCGTGACCAGCGTGTCGAGAAACGGCTCACCCGCCCGCTGCGTCCCGTACATCCTGGCCACCACCGACTGTCCGCACAGGTCGGCGACGACGGCGTCGAGCCGGTCGAGTTCGGCGCGGAACACCGGCTCCTCGCGGTAGAGTTCGGCGCCCATCTGGTAGTGCTGCGAGCCCTGCCCCGAGAACAGGAAGACCGTCGGCGTGCTCACGAGGCACCTCCCGCCAGCGCGACGATGTCCTTGACCACGAAGGCTCCCTCCCTGAACCCGGTGAGTCCCGTGCTCGGCGCCGTCGCCGCCCGCGCGGCGGCCAGCACGTCCCGCACCGGTCCGTCCCCCGCTGTCAGCAGTGCCCGCAACGCCGCCGTGTACGCGCCGATGAGCAGGGCCGCGGCCTCGTCGGTGAACACGTCGCGGTAGTACGACATGTGCAGCGTCATCGTGGCCGTGGGGAAGACGTCTACCCGCAGCGGGAAACCCATGCGTGTGACGTAGAAGCCGGGTGGGAAGCGTTCCGAGGTCTCCACGGCGACGTTCTGGAACACCAGGTAGCTCTCGCAGGGCAGTGTCCCCTTCGGCAGCTCGCCGTGGGCCAGTGCCTCGTCGAGTACCGAATGCTCGTGCGCGCCGACCGCGGCGGCCTCGGTCATCGTCCTGCGCAGGAACGCCGGTACCGGCTCCGAACCGTCGATCGTCATCCGCAACGGCAGGATGTTCAGCGTCGTCCCCACCATGGCATCCAGACCGTCCACACCGGACGAACGGCCGTTGAGCAGCATGCCGTGTGCCACGTCGGCGTTGTCGCCTTCCGCGACGAAGGCGGCCACGGTGAGCGACCACGCCGCCTGGAACAGTGTGTTCAGCGTCGTCCTCCGCTGCGGCACGAGTTCGCGCAGCCCCTCGGCGAGGTCGGCGGGCAGGTCGGTCCACTGCCGCCCGTACCCCTCCTGCGCGCCCGGCCGGTTGCCGGGCAGAGTGCGGGCGAGCGGAACGGGGTGGCGCAGCCCCGCCAGCGACCGGCGCCAGAAGTCGGCCTCCGCCTCACGGTCGCGCGTCGCGATGCCGTCGATGAAGTCGCGGTAGCGCAACCCGGTCTCCGGTTCGGGACGCCGCCCCGCGAGCAGGTCGCCGATCACCGAGTCGAACTGCCTGGCGATGATGTCGTACGACCAGCCGTCGAGGCAGAGATAGCTCAGGCTCGCCACCATCAGGCAGTGGTCGTCGTCGATCTCGGCGACGAAGTACCGCAGGCCACCGGGCACCGCGGGGTCCACGCCGCGCCTGCGGTCGGCCGCGAGGTGCCGCTCCAGTGCGGCGTCCTGCTCGGCGGGCGGCAGGCCGCGCCAGTCGGTGTACTCGAACTCGACCGTGGGCTCGCGGTGGACCACCTGCACGGGCTCGTCGAGCCCTTCCCACGCGAACGAGGTACGCAGCGCCGGATGTGCCCGAGCGAGCGCGGTGGCCGCCTCGCGGAACACCTCGGGAGCCACCATCCCCCTCGGCATGGGTGTGAGCCGGTGCACCTGGAACGCGCCGGTGGACGGTTCGGCCAGCAGCGTGCGCAGAGCCCACGACTGGAACGGCGCGAGCGGGTACACGTCCTCGACGTCGTCCCGTGCACGCAGGGCGTCGAGCCCGCCCGCGTTCGCGACAGGGCCGGGCTCCCGTTCACCGGTCCGCTCCCGCTCCGCCGACACCGCGGCGGCGAGTTCGCCGAGCGTGTCGTACTGGAACATCAGCTGCGGTGTCAGCGCGAGACCGCGTTTGCGGGCGGCCGACACGACGTGGATGGTGAGGATCGAGTCGCCACCGAGTTCGAAGAAGTTGCTCGCGGTGCCGACCCTGCCCGCACCGAGCACTTCCTCCCAGATCTCGGCGAGTGCCTTCTCGGTCTCCGTCGTCGGCTCGGCCGTCGTGGTGTCGTCCATCAGTTCGGGCAGCGGTGCGGGCAGCGCGCCCCTGTCGAGCTTGCCGTTGGAGTTGATGGGGAACCGCGACAGCGGCACGAACGCCGACGGCACCATGTAGTCGGGAAGCCGGTCCTTCAGGTGCGCGCGAAGCCGGGGCAGCAGCGCCACGGCCGCCTTCGCGAACGCGGGGTCGGTGCTCAGCTCGTCGGGGCGGACGTCGGCGCGGAGTGGCTCGGCGACCCAGTTCCGCCGATCACCCGGGGTGGCGAGCAGAACGGTGTAGCGGCCGTCCGCCGCGCCCGGTGTCCACGACACCTCGGCGGTGCGGCCGAGCCGCTGCGCGAGCCGCCACCACACCTCGGGATGCACCGCGCCCTCGCGCGCGGGTTCGGGAACGCGTGGCAGCACGGGTGCGGGATCGTCCTCGGCGGTCCTGCCGAGGTCGGCCACCGCGTTCGCCACGTCGGCGAGGCGGGCGTTGGGCACACCCCGCACGACCACGGGGCCGCTGCCCGTGCCGCGCACCAGCGACTCGATGCCTGCCACGGTGGTGTGCCCGTCCCGCCACTGGACCACGGTGTCCGGCACCCGCTGCTCGACGGGCGCGCCGACGTGCAGCACGACGTCGTAGCGGTAGCGGGTCATCTCGTTGTCCCGTTCGCCCCGCCGCAGGCTGGTCTCGATCCTGCTGATGCGCGGGTGCTCACGCCGCAGCACGTCGAAGAAGGCCGGGTCGAGGATCAGCTCCCGATCCTGTGCCGCCGCGAGCCGGATACGGGCTCTCGCCTGCGCGGCCGTGCGGCCGGGATCGTCGCGGCGCAACTCCACGTCGGCGTGGTAGGTGTCGAACAGGTGCAGCGCCCTGACGTCGCCGACGAACACGGCGCCGCCGTCGGCGACGAGCCGCAGCGCCTGCGCGATCACCCGGCGCAGGTATCCGGGGTCTGGGAAGTACTGCACCACCGAGTTGACGACGATCGTGTCGAACCGGCCCGGCTCGAACGAGTCGAGCTCGTGTGCGGCCCGCACGTCGAGCCGCACGTGGGAGAGATCGGCCCGCTTGCCGATCAGCGTGTCCTCAAGCTGGCGGATCGCGGCAGGTGAGATGTCCGTGCCGTGGTACTCCGTGCAGTGCGGCGCGATGCGCGCCAGCAGCAGCCCCGAGCCGCACCCGATCTCCAGCACCCTCCTGCCACCGAGGTCCAGCACGCGGTCCACCGTGGTGCCGACCCATTCCCACATGTCCATTGGGGATAGTGGTTCGCCGGTGTAGCTGGAGACCCAGCCCCGGATGTCGAAGTCGGGCTCCAGCGGAGGGCCGTCCACGTACACGCGGTCGAACACGTCCTGCCACTGCGCGGCCTCGTGGCCCGCTCCGGCCGCGCCCGCGTCGGGGATGACATAGGCGACGAGCCTGGTGCCCTCGTCGTCGGGCAGCACCACGGCCTCCCGGACGCCGGGGTGCTCGGTCAGCGCTGAGGCGACCTCGCCCAGCTCGATGCGGTGGCCTCGGATCTTCACCTGCTGGTCGGCGCGGCCGAGGTACTCCAGCTCGCCGTCCGGCAGCCAGCGCACGAGGTCACCGGACCGGTACTCGCGCCCCTCGGGACCGTCGAGGAACCGCTGCGCGGTCAGTTCGGGCCGGTCGTGGTAGCCGAGCGTCACACCCGCCCCGCCGACGTACAGTTCCCCCCGCACCCCGATCGGGCTCGGTTGACCGTAGGCGTCGAGCACGCGGGCCGACAGGTCGGGCATGGCCCTGCCGATCGGCGAGCCTGCCGAGGGCCAGTCGAGGTCGGCCCTGGTGATCTCCCGGTAGGTGACGTGCACCGTGGTCTCGGTGATGCCGTACATGTTGATCAGCCGGGGAGTGCGGTCGCCGTGCCGGTCGAACCACGGCCGCAGCGCGGCCACGTCGAGGTTCTCCCCGCCGAAGACCACGAACCGCAGCGCCAGCTCACCGTCGGGTGCGGTCTCCTCCGCGGCCATCAGGTGCCGGAACGCCAACGGTGTCTGGCTGAGCACCGTCACGCGCTCGGCCCTCAGCAGGTCGAGGAAGTCGCCGGGCGAGCGGGACACCTCGAAGGGGACGACGACCAGCCGCCCTCCGTGGGTCAGCGCACCGAACAGCTCCCACACCGACACGTCGAAACTGGCCGAGTGGAACAGGCTCCAGGTGTCGTGCGGTCCGAAGTGGAACCAATGGTCGGTGGCCGCGAAGAGCCTGGTGATGTTGGCGTGGCTCACCTTGACGCCCTTGGGCTTGCCGGTCGAGCCCGAGGTGTAGATGACGTAGGCGACGTCGTGCGGGTTCGCCCCCGGCAGCCTGTTCAGCCCGGCGGCGGGCGGGTGGCCGTCCACGAGGACGACCTCCGTGCCTTCGGCCGCGAGCCGGTCGGCGAGATGCCGCTGGGTGACGATGATCCGCGCGCCGCTGTCGTCGAGCAGGTACCGGATGCGTTCGGCCGGGTAGGCGGGGTCCACCGGCACGTAGGCCCCGCCTGCCTTCAGGATGCCCAGCACACCGACGACGAGGTCGGCCGACCGCTCGGTGGCCAGCGCCACCAGCGTGTTCCTGCCGACTCCTCTGTCCCGCAGCGCCGCCGCGAGCGCGCGGGAGCGCTCGTCGAGTTCGCCGTAGGTGAGGCTACTGCCCCTGTCGCGCACGGCCACCGCGTCCGGGGTGGCGCGGGCGTGCGCGGCGACGAGTTCGTGTGCCAGTTCCTCCGGCACGGGGCCGGTGTGCTCGCGGCGACTCCACCGGTTCTCGATCAGATCGCGGTCCTCGTGGGTCATCACCGGCAGCCGGGAGACGGGGGTGCCGTCGTCGGCGGCGACGGCCTCCAGCAACGCGCGGTACGCACCCAGCAGCCGGTCGATGGTCTCGCGGTCGAAGACGGCCGAGTTGTACTCGACCTCGACGAGCAGATCGTCCGCGCGGTCCACCACGCTGATCCACAGGTCGAACTTCGAGGTAGCGTTGCGCACACCCGAGATCCGCTCCACGGTGAGCCCGGCAGGCGACCGCAGCGGCCGGGCTGGCAGGAAGTTGAAACACACCTGGAACAGCGGGTTCTGGCTGAGGTAGCGGTCGGGCCGCAGCGCCTCGACGATGGCCTCGAATGGCACCTCCTGGTGGCGCTGCGCCCCGGCGACGCCCTCCTGCACCCTGCCGAGCAGGTCGGCGAAGCTCTCCTCGCCCGAGACCTGGGTGCGGTGCACCAGCGTGTTGACGAAGAACCCGATCAACGGCTCGATGTCCACGTGGGTGCGGTTGGTCACCGGAGAGCCGACCGAGATGTCGGACTGCCCTGTGTAGCGGTGCAGCAGGGCTTTCAGCGCGGCGAGCAGCACCGTGAACAGCCCCGCTCCCCTGGCGCGCGCGACCGTGAGCAATCCGTCGCGCAGGCCGCCGCCGAACACCAGTTCCGCGTCACCTCCCTCGAAGGTCTGCACCGCGGGACGCGGCCGGTCGAAGGGCAGTTCCAGATGCTCGGCGCTGCCCCCCAGCCGCTCCTTCCAGTAGGCGAGCTGCGTGTCGAGACGTTCGCCCCGCAGGTACTCCCGCTGCCAGATCGCGAAGTCCGGATACTGCACGGGCAGCTCGGGAAACGGCGAGGGGCGTCCCGAGGCGAAGGCGTCGTAGAGGGTGAGCAGCTCCTCCCAGAACAGGCCGAGCGACCACCCGTCCACCACCACGTGGTGGGCGTTGAGGAACACGATCCACTTCTGCTCGGCGAGGCGGAACAGCTCGACCCGCAGCAGCGGCCCCTCGGCGAGGTCGAACGGTCGGCGTGCCTGCTCGAAGACGGCCGCGTCCACGGTCTCCGGAGCCTCGCGAAGGTCGTGGACGACGACCGGAACGGTGAGGTCGTCGGCGACCCGCTGCCACGGCTTGCCGTCCTCGTCCGGCAGCGTGGTCCGCAACGCCTCGTGCCTGCGCACGATCTCGTCCACCGCCTTGCCGACGATGTGGGGGCGCAGCGGACCGCTGATGGAGAACGTCATCACGACGTTGTAGGCGGGACTTCCCGGCACCATCCGGTCGAGGAACCACAACCGGTGCTGGGCGAACGACAGCGGAGGCCGGGTGCCGGGTTCCCTGCGCGGGATGCCGCCCGAGGCAGCGGTGGCAGGGCCGCCTGCGGACCGCCGCGCGCCGCCGGTCAGTTTGTCCAGCAGGGCCTGTTTCTGTGGCGACAGCCGCGCTCTGCCCGTGCCGACCTGTTCGTCCAGTGACATCCGGGGCTCCTTTTCGCCGGGATTCGAGGGTGTGTTCGGGGACTCGCCGGGCCGATCAGGCGAGCATGTCGGCCACCACGTCGTCGGGGAGTTCGTCGATCCGCTCGACGAGTTCTGCCTCGACCACCCTGGCCATGCCCGCGACGGTGCGGGCGTCGAAAAGACCACCGAGGTCGAGTTCGATCGGGAACCTGCCACGCAACCGCGAGATCACCTGGGTGGCGAGGATCGAATCACCGCCCAGTTCGTGGAAGTCGTCGTCCGCGCCGACCGAGTCGAGCCCGAGGACGTCGGCGACCGCCTCGGCCACCATGGCTTCCAGCGCACCGGCCTCCGGCGCACCACCCGCCTCCCCGGTGGTCGTGGTGGGCGCCGACGGAGCCGTGGAGGCCGCAAACTGCGGCGCTGACCGCACGGCAGGCGCGGCCGGTGCGGGTTGCCCGGTGACGTCGGTCGCGCCGGGGTTCTCCGCGAGGATGACCGACTCCAGCGCCTGGTCCTCGCGGGTGGCGAGCAGTGAGTAGGTGCGCACCGCACCCAGCCCGGCCCTTTCGAGCGCGCGCCGCCACATCGGGGCGCTCAGCAGCGGTCCGTTCGGCAGCCGGGTGTCCTCGAAGGACCACCACCCCGGCATCAGGCCGAACGTCAGCGTCGGGAACGGCTGGACCCTCGTGACCTCCAGCACCACCAGCACACCGCCCGGCCGCAGCAGCGACCGCGCGTGCGCCAGTGTCCGGTCGATGCGGGCGGTGGCGTGCAGGACGTTGGTGGCGAGCACGACGTCGTAGGCGCCTTCCGCGATGCCCTGCCCTGCGGGTGGCCGCTCGATGTCCAGCACGGCGGTGTCGAGGAAGTCGTGCTCGCGGCCGTAACGGTCGGCGCCGTAGCGCGTGAAGCCCCGAGAGATGTCGGTGTAGGTGTAGCGGACGCGCCCGGCGTGCCCGGCCAGCGCGGGCAGCACCGAGGCGGTCGTTCCGCCGGTGCCCGCGCCGATCTCCAGCAGCGCGACGGGCACCTCGGGATCGCGGGCCAACCGCGCGCCGACGTACTCGCCGACCAGCCTGGCCACGAGGGCGTTGGAGTCCTGGTCGCTGTGGTAGACGTCCTCCACCGCCGTGAACGAACCGCCGGGGAACAGCACCTCGTGGGCCTTGCGCCTGCCGGTGAGCACGTCGGGGTAGGCGTCGAGGCAGGACGTCAGCAGCCGGGCGAAACCGGCCATCTCGGGCCTGCGGGCGAGCAGGTCGCGGGTCAGTTCCTCCACGGCGGCGTCCTCCCAGCGCAACGGCGTCGCCGCGCACTCCGCCGTGGTGGTGTAGGCGCCGCCTTCCTCGGCGAGGTATCCGGCGTCGGCGAGGATGCGCAGCAGCCCGGACACGAGCCGGTGGTGCTCGGCCACCACGCCGAGCCGCTCGATGAGGCTTTCGGCGGTGTGGCGCTCCCCTTCCCGTTCGAACACGCCCATGCGGCGCAGTGACGCCAGCAGCAGCCGCTCGCACAGCGCGCCGAGTTCGGCTGCGAGGTCGTCGGCTTCGGCCGCGGCACGCAGGCTCGTGCGGTCGGGGTGCTCGGCGAAGTGGGCCTCGGCGGCAGCGTCCAGTTCGGACAGCATCGACGGCACGCCGGCGGTGGTGGACTCGGCGGGGACGGACGACCCCGTTGGCTCGGTGCGCTCGGCCGCACCGGCTCCGGCCGCGGGAACCGCCGTGGGTGCCGTCGCTG
>NZ_JH636049.1:4763665-4771546 GCF_000258175.1 Saccharomonospora xinjiangensis XJ-54
GTCGGGCTCCGCGGGGCCGAGCACGACGCGGAGGGCGACGGGGGCGCCGCTGGTCAAGTCCAGCGGCGCGTGCAGGGTCAGCTCCGCGATCCGCCCGGTGCCTGCGACCTCGCCGGCGCGGCCGACCAGATCGACGATCGCGGTGCCCGCCAGCAGGACACGGCCGTTGACGAGATGGTCACGCAACCACGGTTGCGCCGACAACGACACACCGCCGGTGACGGTGACCGTGCCGTCGGCACCGGTCACCGCGCCCGCGAGGTCGAGCAGGGGGTAGCCGCCCTCACCGGGGCTTCCCACGCCGGAGCGGTTCACCGTGGGTTCGGCCAGCTCCGACTGCCGCGCGTCGGCGGCAGGTGCCGCGGTGGGCTCAGCGGCACCAGCGGACCCAGCGTCCAGAGCGTCCACAGTGGATGTCGTGGGACCGCCGTTCCGCGCGGCCGGTGGGTCCACCCAGTAGCCGGTGGACTCGAACGGGTAGGTGGGAAGGCCGCCGAGCCGCATCGGCCTGCCCTGCGGGTACAGCGAAGCCCAGGCGATCATGCCACCGGCCGCCCATACCCTCGCGAGTTCGGTCAGCGGCCTGCCCTTGGCCCGTTCGGCGCGCACCGCCGAGGCCGGGCGTTTCGCCTCGCCCACCTCGGCCACCGTGGTGTCGCCCGAGCGCCACCGCGCGAGCTTGTCGGCGATCTCCGTGACACTGTCGGCGACGAGCGCGACACGGTGGCGCATCGGCTCGCGGCCGACCTGGCTGGTGTAGGCCACGCGTACGAGGTCGAGGCCGGGGTTGGCGCGCAGGTAGGCGATCCAGTTGTCGGCGGAGGCGGCGAGCCGGTCGGGAGTCCGGGCCGACAGCACGAACAGCGCGGGGCCCGTGCCCGGCTCGGCCGTGCTGTCCGGGGCCTGTTCGACGACGACGTGGGCGTTGACGCCGCCCGCGCCGATGCCGGTGATCCCGGCCCTGCGGGGCTGTGGCTGTCCGCCCACCACGGGCGGCTCCCACGGCGCGGGTTCGGCGGACAGCTCGAACGGCAGCGTTGCGAGGTCGATGGCCGGGTTCACCTCGGCAGGCACGCGGGTCGGCGGGAAGGTCCGCTCCCCGAGCGCGAGCACCACCTTGGCGAGCTGGGCCATGCCTGAGGACGCCTCGCCGTGGCCGATGTTGGGTTTCACGGAGCCGATCCGGAACTCGCCCTCCGCGTCGGCGCGCCCGCCGAAGACCTGCGTGACGGCGGTCATCTCGACGGCGTCGCCGATCTCGGTGCCGTTCACGGTGGTTTCGAGGTAGCTCACCGTGGCGGGATCGACGTCGGCGCGACGCAGCGCCGCACCGATCACCTCGGCCTGCCGACGGGGGTTGGGGCTGGTGAAACCGACGGTGCGCCCGTTGTGGTTCACGGCGCTGCCGAGCACGACGGCGCGCACGTGGTCGCGGTCGCGCTGCGCGTCGGCCAGCCGCTTGAGCACGACCACGCCGACGCCCTCACCGGGCACGATGCCGTTGCCGCCGATACCGAAGGCGGGGCACTCGGGCAGGTTGGACAGCATCTTCACCGCGCCGAGTTCGGCGTAGGTGGACGGGTGCAGATACAGGTTCACCCCGCCGACCAGCGCCATCGTGCACTCGCCCGACCGCAGGCTCTCCACGGCCTCGTGCAGGGCGACCAGCGCCGACGAGCACGCCGTGTCCACCGGCTTGCTCGGCCCGCCGAGGTCGAGGTGGTAGGAGACCCGGTTCACCATGTCGCCGAAGGACGTGCGCGGCAGGTCAACGCCCCTGTCGGGGCCGAGCCGGTCGAACCCGAGTTTCGACGCGCCCGCGAACACGCCCGTGGCCGCGCGCACGGCCGGGTCGAGCCCGTGCGGGCTGTAGCCCGCGTCCTCCAGCGCCGTCCAGCATTCCTGGAGGAAGATCCGCTGCTGCGGGTCGGTGTTGCGCACCTCCTGCTCGGTCATGCCGAAGAAACCGGCGTCGAACTCGTCGAAACCGTCGAGGAAACCGCCCCACCTTGAATGGCTCTTGCGGACGACGTCCATGCCCTGCGGTTCGGGGGTGTAGTACTCCCGCCAGTCCCAGCGGCTTGCCGGGATCTCGCCGATGGCGACGCGGTTGGACACCAGAAGATCCCAGTAGCGCCGGGCGTCCGGTGCGCCGGGAAAGCGCACACTGAGCCCGACGATCGCGATGGGTCCTCCGGTGTCCGCAGTGGACGGCGAAGGCCGGGTCCGCGCCCGCGTCGCGGGCTGTTCCGGGGCCGGGCTCGCGGCCCCGGCCGTCCCGCTCGCCCGCTCGGTCGCCGCACGCGCGGCCTCGGTCGGCCGGGTCGTGCGCTCGGTCGGCACGGCTGCGGGCGTCTGCGCGCTGGAGGCGGACGTCGAGTCCGGCTTCGCTGCGGGTGCCGCCGCGGGCACGGCACGGATCGCGACCAGGACCGCTTCGGGTGCGTCGTCCTCGTCAACGCCGGGAGGCAGCGGGTGGACGCGAACCTGCTCGAACCCGGCCCTGCCCAGAGCGGCCCGCCACTGGTCCGACGACAGCAGCGGCGAGCCAGGCAGCCTGCCCTCACCTCCGGTCGCCCACCAGTGCGCCGACAGCCCCAGCACCATCACGAGTGGTTCGGGCGCCGAGACCGCCTCGGTGAGCACGAGCAGTCCGCCAGGCCGCAGCAGTGCCGCCGCACCGGCGAGTGCCGCGTCGATATCGCCTGCGCTGTGCAGGACATTGGCGGCGAGCAGCACATCGGTCTCGCCCTGCGGCAGGCCGGGGCTGGGCGTGCTCACATCGAGGACGGCGAAGTCCACACCGTCACCGGCACCACAGAGCCGCTGCCGCGCCTGCTCGACGGCCTCGGCCGAGGAATCCGCGCACAGGTAGCGCACCCGGCCGCCCCACGGTGCGAGCGCGGGCAGCACCGTGGTGGTGACCCCGCCCGCGCCCGCGCCCAGTTCCACCACCGAGGCGCTCTCGGCGCCCGTCATCCGGCTGCGGAGGTACTCCGCCACCACGGCGGCCGTCACGGCACCGTGATCGGGACTGCCTGGGGTGTCGTCGCGGTTGTCCTGCTGGGCGATCGCGTCGTCGGCGAACATCACGTCGGAGATGCCCCGTCGGCCGGTGAGCACCTCGGGGTAGGCGTCGAGGCACCGGCGCACCAGCCGCGCTGTCGGCCCTGTGCCGCCGAACTCTCCGGCGATCCCGGCGACCATGGCGTCCACATCGGACTCGCCCAGTTCCCGCAGCGGGTGGTCAGCCACGAGTTCGTCGCCGTCGCGCCGCAGCATTCCCGCCGTGACGAGGATGCCGAGCACCGTGTCGAACAAGCGCCGGTGCTCGGTGACGACGCCGAGGCGGTCGGCGAGCGATTCGGGACGGGACCGTTCACCGGGGGTGCTGAACGCGCCCATGCGGCGCAGCGCGGAGGCGAGCATCCGCCTCGCGAGGACGGTGAGCGCGTCCATGCCGCGCTGCACCGCGAGTCCCACTCCGGGGTCCGCCCCGGCGAGTGCGGCCTCGGCCGCCGCCGAGAGCCGGTCCGCCACCTCGGCGGTGTTGCCGGTCGCGCCGTTGGGGGCGCCGTTGCTGACGCCGCTTCGCGCGGACTGCGTGCCGGGTGTGTGCGTCGTGCTGGTCATCGGCTGGTCACCGCCTCGCTGTACGGGGTGGCCGAGGCGATGCGCGCGCGGTTGCCCGCTCGCCGCTGCCCGGCCGTGGAGTCCTTGCGGAGCCGCAGGAGCAGATACGCCGCCCCGCCGCGTTCGAGAGGAACGGCGAGATCGGTGAGGAACCGCCACCGGCCCTTCGCCACAGGGTCGAGCGCGGCGGTGTTCTGATCGACGTCGAAGTCGGCGAGGAAGTGACCGGCTTCGGCGCTGGCGTCCACCACGTCGTCGAGCACGAACCCGGCATCGGCGAGCGCGTCGGCCCACTGCTCCGGGGTCGGCAGCGCGACCCCGAGCGCGGGATCGGACATCGCGTCGCCGACGGCGAGGAAGTCGGCGAGCAACAGCCTGCCGCCCTCGGGCAGTGCGGACGCGATCCCCGCGAGGTAGCCCGCCTTGTCGGTCATGAGGTGGCTGCCCTCGATCCCCACGGCCACGTCGCAGGGCTGCCGCACGGGCTCGGCGTCGCTGTGGGCGACGGTGACCTGGGTGTCGAGACCGTGTTCCTTGGCCGCCCGCAGGATCTGCTCCGCCTGCGCGGGATCGGCTGCCCTGAGGTGCACGTGAAGGCGGCGGTGCCGCGCCGCGAGCCGCAGTCCGGCCGCGCCGGACACGGCGTGCAGGTCGATCAGCCCGCCGACGCGGTCGAGGTCCTCACCGCGCAGCAGCGTGTCGAGCAGCGTGGCCTGGTACTCGCGGACGAGGTCGGTGTCGTCGGGGTCGGCGGCGGGGTCGAGCAGGACGCGGCTGGCGGAGAATCCAGTCTCTCTCGCGGGGAAGGGCGCCGTCCATGTCGGATGGGCAGGCCATTCCGGGATCTCGGCCGTGGCTGGCGTCGTGGAGTTCTGTCCCGGCAGCGCGCGGGCCCGGTCGGGGAAGTCGGCCGCGAGACTCTCCGCGACCTCACCGACCGAGGAGAACTCGAACAACAACGTCCGCGACGCCTCCGGAAACGCCTCCGCGATCCGATGATTCACCCGCGTCCGCACCACCGAGTCGATCCCGAACTCCGCCCACGAACCCCACACATCCACACCCGAGGCGTCCAACCCGGCCTCATCGGCCACCACACCCGACAACCACCCCGCAACCACCTCCGCAGCCGAGCCACCGGAAGCAGACGGTTCCTGAACGGGGGCAGCGGGCGGCTCCGGCACGGGGTCGGCACCACCGGACAGGGACAGCGCGCGGTCGGGGAAGTCGGCCGCCAGGCTCTCCGCGACCTCACCGACCGAGGAGAACTCGAACAACAACGTCCGCGACGCCTCCGGAAACGCCTCCGCGATCCGATGATTCACCCGCGTCCGCACCACCGAGTCGATCCCGAACTCCGCCCACGAACCCCACACATCCACACCCGAGGCGTCCAACCCGGCCTCATCGGCCACCACACCCGACAACCACCCCGCAACCACCTCCGCAGCCGAGCCACCGGAAGCAGACGGTTCCTGAACGGGGGCAGCGGGCGGCTCCGGCGCGTGTGTCGCTACCGGGGCACGGAGGGTGGCGCGACAATCGGAGGGGAAGTCGGTGGCCAGCAGGTCGGCCACCTCGTCCACGGTGGCGAACTCGAACAGCAGGGTGCGCGACGCCGAGGGGAAGTGCTCGGCGAGCTGCCGGTTCACGCGGGTCCGCACCACCGAGTCAACGCCGAACGCGTCGAAGCGCTCCCACCGGTCGATGGCGGAGGCCGCCACGCCGATCTCGGTGGCGATCACGTCCGCGAGCCAGGAGCCGATCTCCTCCCTGAGGCTGCTCCCCGCCGGGTACTGCTCGGTGACCACCGGGGCCGGCGGCACCTCGGCCACCTGAGGCGGCACAGGCGTCACAGGGTCCGCGGCCGGAACGGGGGCCGGTGCCGCCTGCGGTGCGGCAACGGCACGCTGCTTCGTGGCGCGCGGGGCCAGCCGGTCCTTGCCGTGCCGGATCGGCGCGAACGGATAGCCCGGCAGCGACACCCTGCGGCCTCCGCGGTCGGGCCAGTCGATGTTCGCTCCGTGGCACCAGGCCGTGGCGAGGTCGGTCAGCGACGTTGTTGTGGGGGCGGTCGGCGGCGTCGCGGTGGTTCCCGTGACGGTTCCGGCCGAGGGCGTGCCTGCCGCGAGCGCGCGCAACGCCGCGATCAGCTCCAGCATGGACCCGGCGAGCACCACGGCGCGCTCGGCCAGTGCCGCGCGTCCGCGTTGCAGCGTGCGGGCCACGTCGGCGAGGGAGGGCGGCGTGCGGTGGGGCCGCTGCGCGCTGTCCGGGGTTTCCGGGGCCAGCGCGTCGATCAGGCTGTCCACGGACGGCGCCTCGTAGAGGGTGTCCACGGTGACCTGCCCGCCGGTCTGCCTGCTCAGCAGGATGGCCAGGCGTGCGAGCTGGTGCGGCTCCGCGCCCTGGCTCTCCAGCGTCCGGTCGCCTCGCAGCTCGGTGACGCTCATCCCGAGGAGGTCGGCGATCAGCCTCCGCAGCACGTCCCGCTCGCTGCCCTCGGCGTTCTCGCCGCCGCTGGACACGCGGTGGAGGTACTCGGCCAGCTCACCTGCCAGCACGCGGAGCCGTTCGCCGTCGCGGGCCGACAGCGGAACCGCCACGGGGCCGGTCAGCGGGGTCTCCGGGCGGGGTTCGGGCAGGTACTCCTCCACGACGAGGTGCGCGTTGGTGCCGCTGTGGCCGAGAGAGTTGACGGCGGCCATGCGCGGCACGCCGGGGGTGGCGGGCCAGGGCCTGCCCACCGCGTCCACGGTGAATCCGGAACCGTCCAGTTTGATCATCGGGTTGAGCGTGCGGAACGTCGGCAGCCCCGGATACCGGTCGTGCCGCATGCTCAGCAACACCTTCACGACCCCGATCACCCCTGCCGCGGCGCCGGTGTGCCCGATGTGGGCCTTGGCGCTGCCCAGCACACATCCCGAGGGGTTCGTTCCCAGCCTGCCGAAGGCGCGGACGAGCGCGTTCGCCTCCACCGGGTCGCCGAGTGTGGTTCCGGTGCCGTGCGCCTCGACGTAGGCGATGCGGGAGGCGTCGATGCCGTGGCGCCGGTAGACCGCGTCGATCAACCGTTCCTGCGCCAGCCCGTTCGGCGCGGTGATGCCGTTGCTCGCACCGTCGTGGTTGACCCCGGTGGCCCTGATGACGCCCCGGATGTCGTCGCCGTCGGCCTCGGCGTCGGCGAGGCGCTTCAGGACCAGCACCGCGACTCCCTCGGAGAACACGGTGCCGTTGGCGGAGTTGTCGAACGTGCGGCATTCCCCGGTCGGGGACAGCACACCCATGTCGCCGAGGAGGTCGAGCGGGTCCTGGCTCAGCCCCGCATTGGTGCCCGCCGCCAGCGCGATGCCGCATTCCTCGTTGCGCAGGCTCTGGCAGGCGAGGTGGATCGCCACGATCGACGACGAGCACGCCGTGTTGACCACCAGCGCCGGTCCGTGCCAGTCGAGCAGGTACGAAAGGCGGGTCGCCACGAGCGCGTCGGAGGCGCCGGTGAACGACTGGTGCAGGTACCCGGCGGGCTCGGAGCCCACGAACATCCCGGTGTCGGAGCCGGTCAGCGACTCGGGATCGATACCGGCGTCCTCAAGGGCGTGCCAGGCCTCCTGGAGCAGCAGCCGCTGGTGCAGGTTCATCGAGTCGGCCTCGCGCGGGTCGATCCCGAAGAACGCGGCGTCGAAGCAGTCACGGTCGGCGATCACCCCGCCCCAGCGGTAGCCGTTGGGCTCCTCACCGAGGATCTCCTCGGGCAGTTCGCCAACGCACTTGCGGCCCTCGGCGAGATTGTCCCAGAACTGCCGGATGTCACCGGCTCCGGGGAACCGGCCCGCCATGCCGACGACGGCGATGTCCAGTGTGGACGTCGGTGGTGGCGTGCGCGGCGGCGCCGACGGCGCCGGGGACACGGAGCCACCGCCGAGGTAGCGATCCACGACAGATCGGAACTCGGTACTCGTCATCGCTGCCCTCCGCTGGTGTTGGTGACGACCTTGGCGAGGTAGTCGGTCAACCGGTCGATGGTGGTGTGGTCGTACAGAAGCGCGGCGTCGAGTTCGATCCCGAGTTCCTCGCCCAGTTCGGACACGAAGGACATCCCGGTGATCGAGTCAACGCCCAGTTCCGCGAACGCCGTGCGCGACGACAGCTCCGCGACGGGCACGCGCAGCGCCCGCGCGAGCCGCTCGGTGGTGAGCCGCCTGATCCGCTCCCGCTCCGCGCCGCGTTCCCCCTGCCGTCCGGCCTGCG
>NZ_JH636049.1:4771646-4773543 GCF_000258175.1 Saccharomonospora xinjiangensis XJ-54
GTCCTGCGCCACCGGCCGTCGCGACGATCACCTCCGCGAACGCGCCGTCGGTGGCCGAGGGCCTGCTGACCGCGAAACCGTGGTCGCACAGCAGGCGCTCCCAGCCCGGCGCGCTGAGCAGCGGGGCGCCGGGGATGCGCAGGTCCTCGTCGTCGTAGAGCCACCAGCCGTCCAGCAGGCCGAACGTCAATGTCAGCAGCGCGGATTTGCGGGTGACCTCGTTGATCACCAGCAGCCCGCCGGGGCGCAGCGCGGCGGCCACGTTGGTGAGCACGCGGCGCAGGTCACGGGTGGCGTGCAGGACGTTCGACGCGATCACCACGTCGAACGGCCCGTCCACCAGCGCCTCCGCCGCGCCGGGCCGCTCGACGTCCCAGCGCCCGTAGCGAAGGTAGCTCCGGCCTGGCCCGAACCGGTCCTCCGCCTTGGTGAGGAACGCCGGGGACAGGTCGGTGAACCAGTACTCCCCTGGCCCGCCGACGGCGTCGAGCGCGGGCAGCACCACGGCGGTGGTCCCGCCCGTCCCCGCGCCGATCTCCCCGATCCGCACCGGCCGCCCGCTGTCGCGGACGAACGCGGCCACGGTCTCGGCGACGGTGCGGTTGAGGCCGTCGGCGATGCTGTTGCCCTGGTAGGCGGTCGTCATGCGGTCGAGCGAGCCACCGGGGAAGAGGATCTCCGTCACCGGCCGGGCCCCGGTGAGCACGGCAGGCAAGGCGGCGACACATTCCTCCACAAGGGACAGTTGCGACGCCCAGTACGAGTCCGCGGCCAGCCGTCCGCGCAGGTCGGCCCATGCGGGGTCGGCGGCGGGATCGGCGGCCCGCACACCGGCCTCGGTGAGCGTCACCACCTCGCCGTCAGCGGCGAACCCGGCCGCCGCGAGCAGGCGCATCGCCTCGTCGAGCCAGCGTTCGTACTTGGCCACCACGCCGTATCGCGCGGCCAAGCCCTCCTTCGGTTCCGGCCCCGCCGCGAACAATCCCAGTTCGCGAAGGCGCACCAGAGTCTCGCGCGCCACCCACCGGTCGGCGTCCTCCGGCGTGAGCCCTTCGGCCCAGCCCCCGGCCTCCGCCGTGGTCCCCGTCGTGGTCCCTGCCGTGGCGCGGGTGGCTGCCGCGAACACGTGCGGGTAGCGCGGCGCGAGGTGCGCGGCGAGGTCACGGATGGACGTGTGCTCGAACAGCAGGGTCGGCGACTGCTTCTCCCCGACGAGGGCCTCGACGGTCGAGACCAGGTCGAGCACCTGCGCGGAGTCGATGCCGAGTTCGAAATACCCGGCGCGCACGTCGAGTTCCTCCGGCGCGCACCCGAGGCGCTCGGCGATGACGGCGCGCAGCACGGTCTCCTCCGCGCCGACCTCCGGCCTCTCGGGCGGCAGCGACGGTGCCGTCTCCAGCACCGGTGAGGCCGGTGTGCGCGGCGGCGCACCGGGCGTGCGGACCAGCTTGCTGGACAGGCCCTCCAGCTCGGCCACGAGTTCTCCTCGCTCGTCGTGGAACCGCACGCTCAGGGTGAGTAGTTCCCCGCTCGACCGGATGGCGGAGGTGTCGATCGTGGCGACACAGCGGGCGGGCAGGGCCCGGCTCGCGCGGAACGACGCCACGTGCACCGGAAGGTACGAGCCCGGCTCGCCGGTGCGCAGCGATCCGGGCGCCACCGCACCGGCCAGCAGCAGTGCGGGATCGAAAGCGGGCCGGTCGGCGTGCTCGGGCACAGCCAGGTCGGCCACGAGCGCGCCGGGGCACTCCCAGACCTCGCCGTCGGCCCTGGCCGCGCCGGTGTAGACCTGACCGGCCCGCGCGTCGGCGGCGTAGACGTCGGACAGCGGTGTCCTGCGGGTGGCGGCGGCCCGCGCGGCGGCCACGTCGAACGATCCGCCCTGCGGGAACGGCTC